>JANJTX010000061.1 GCA_024710875.1 Anaerolineales bacterium
AGTGGGGCCGTTGCGGTGCTTGGCGATGATGATTTCGGCCACGTTTTTCTTGACCGTTTCCGGGTCGGCGAGGTCGGGGCGGTAGATGAACATGACGATATCGGCATCCTGCTCCAGCGAGCCGGATTCACGCAGGTCAGAGAGTTGCGGGCGTTTGTCGGCGCGCTGTTCCACGGCACGGCTCAACTGGGCGGCGGCCAGCACCGGCACGTTGAGTTCGCGGGCGAGCACTTTCAGGTTGCGGGTGATGTAAGAGACTTCCTGAACGCGATTGTCTGTCCGGCGGTCGCCAGCCATGAGCTGGACATAGTCCACAATCACGAGGTCAAGGGTGTGTTCCATGTGCAGGCGGCGGCATTTGGCGCGCATCTGGGTCGGGGTGATGGCGGGGGTGTCATCAAAGAACATGTGGGTGTCGCTCAGGCTTTCCATGGCCTGGGCAAACAGCTTCCATTCTTCGTCGTTGAGTTTGCCGCGCCGCAGGCGCTGGATGTCGATACCGGTTTCCTGGGATATCAGGCGCTGCACCAGTTGCTCGTTGCTCATTTCCATCGAGAAAATGGCGACATGCTTTTTGCGGGCCTGGGCGGCGTGGCGGGCAATGGACATCATGAAGGACGATTTACCCTGCCCGGGGCGGCCGGCGATGATGAGCAGGTCCGAGGGTTGCAGGCCGCCGAGTTTCTTTTCCAGGTCGAGGAAGCCGGTCGGGACGCCATAGATTTCTTCGTCGCGGGCGGCCATGTCGCTGATGCGGTCATAAAAATCGCCCAGCACGCTCTGGATCGGGGTGAGGTCCTGTTGCAGGCGGCGCTCGCTGACGGAGAAGACCGCTTTTTCGGCTTCGTCAATGGCGGCTTCAATGGTGAGTTCTTCCTGGTGGGCGAGCTTGGCGATGGCGTTGGCTGCTTCTATCATGCGGCGGCGGATGGCGGTTTGCTCCACCAGGCGGGCGTAGGCCTCGGCGTGCAGCGAGGTGGGGACGTTGGTGACGAGCGAGGTCAGGTAGGCCGCCCCGCCGATTTCGGCGAGGTGGCCGTGCTGGTCCAGGTCTTCGGTAACGGTCAGGATGTCAATCGGCTGGCGTTGTTCGACGAGGCGCACAAAGGCCTGCCACACCCAGCGGTGGCGGTGGATGTAAAAATCGTCCGGTTTGATGAACTGGGCGACATCAAAATAGGCTTCGGGGTTAATCAGTACTGCGCCCAGCACGGCCTCTTCGGCCTCGCGGCTGTGCGGGGTGATTTGGGCCGGAATGGGGGAGCTGTCCGGGGGGAAGTCGTACTCTTCCGACATGGGGGGTGAAGGTCAGTCTTCGTCTTCGTCAGGTTCGGCGGGTGGCGTGTTACCGAGGTCAAGGTTATCCAGAAAATCCTGAAAGACCGAGAGGCGTTCATCGCCGGGGCCAGCCGGGGCTGAGGTTTCCGGCTCGCTGCCGGGCAGTTCAAAATCATCGTCGTCGTTTTCGGCTTCGGTCAGGTCCGCTTCGGGCGTGACCCCGGCCTCGTCCATCACGGCCCGGGCCACAAGTACCGGTACTCGGGTGCGCACGGCCAGAGCCAGGGCATCCGAGGGGCGGGCGTCAATCTCCAGCGTGTAGCCGTTTTGCTCGACCACGATATTGCCGTAATAGACCTCATCGCGTAGTTCAACCACCTCCACCCGCAGCAGGCGGGCGTTCAGGCTGGTGAGCATATTCTTGATGAGATCATGCGACATGGGGCGGGCGACTTCGACCTCCTGGAGGGCGAAAGTGATTTGCTCGGCCATGTAGGGGTCAACCCAGATGGGCAGGTAGCGCTCGGCGCCGACTTCGCGCAAAATGACCACCCGCTGCTGGGACATCAGCCCAACCCGGATGCTGTCAATCACCACTTCTAACATGTCAGCGGACATTACAGAGAGCCTCCCGCAGAATGAATGCGCCGGCGGCCGCCAGAGCGGCCCGGTGGGCTATTCTAACATGGATGGGCAGGCGGCCGATTGGCGAGCCAACCTTAAAGCCAGTACCGGCGTCCCATTTGCATTTTTTAAGGTTTCTCGTTATAATGCCGCCCACCATGAAGCAGGCCAAACACATTATTCTCACATTTGGTACACTTGCTCGCCTGCTCGGGGGATAGCCGCCAGTGCCCAAAAAGACCGCTCAACCCAAAGAACCGGCCCGCATCCTGTGGGTGGAAGGCCGCTGGAAAAGTAACCCGGATTTTGTGCCGACTTTGCAGAAGAAGGGCTTTAAAGTCCAGATTGTAGGCACCGGCAAGGATGCCCTCAACAGCCTGGGCCGCGCCGACCTGCAACTGGTGGTGGTTGATGCAGCCTCGATGCGCACCAGCGGCAAGCGCATTTGCCGCTCGATTCGGGAGGTGGTGGATGGCATGCCGATTCTCATCATCACCGACCCGAACCTGCCAACGGAGGACCTGGGCGAGTGCGCCAGCGTCAGCCTGTCGCTGCCGTTTACCTCGCGCAAACTGGTCAATCGCATCCAGCCGCTGTTGCCCACCGATGAAGACCGCCTGCTGAAGGCCGGGCCAATTCATCTGGATATGGAAGGCAAGCAGGTGCGCTGCTATGGCCGCAAAACCACGCTCACGCCGCGCCTGGTGCGCTTGCTGAAAATGCTGATAGACCGCAAAGGCGAAGTAGTTGAGCGTGAAGACCTTTTTAAGAAAGTCTGGCGTACTGATTACACCGGCGACACCCGCACCCTGGATGTGCATATCTCCTGGCTGCGCCTGGCGCTGGAAAAAGACCCCAAGAAACCCAAGTTATTGCGCACCATTCGGGGGGTAGGCTACCGGCTGGATGTGTAGCCTGCGCCGTGAGCGAACCGCCAACTGCCGGGACTACCGGCAGTCTTGCTTTTAATCTGCCGGATGGGATGCACCCGGCTATAATGCCCGCATGATGATTTCACGCCTGTCATGGATTGTGCGCCTGACGCTGGCCATTGGACTGACGCTGGGGGGGTGCGCTGCCCCGCCAGCCACACCGGCCGGCCCCACCGCCACCGCCGGCCCGCTGGAACCGCTGATTGCGCAGGCCACCGCCACCCGGGCGGCCATCGGCACGCGGGCGGCCTTGAGTCTGACCCCGCCCGCCAGCCAGACACCCACTACCGCCCCGGCCAGCGAAACCCCGGCCGCGCTGGCGGCCGCCGCCAGCCAGGCAGTCAGCCCGGAGGGACCGCAGGCGGTGCATGGCATCATCCTGTTCATTGGCGATGGCCTCGGCGAGAGCCACCGCCTGGCGGCCCAGTGGCTGGCGCAGGGTGCCAACACGCCCCTGCTGATGGATAGCCTGCCGGTGCGCGGCTACGCCAGCACCGCCGCCGCTGACCGCGAAATCACCGACTCGGGGGCCGGCGCGACCGCCCTCGCCAGCGGGGTGCAAACCCGCTACGCCGCCGTGGGGGTGGATGTGGACAATGTGCCGGTCGAGACCATTCTGGAGCAGGCCCAGGCGCTGGGCTGGTCGGTGGGGCTGGTGACGGATGTGCGTCTGGCGGATGCGACCCCGGGGGCGTTTGCCGCCCATGTGCCCGACCGGGTGATGATTTCTGAAATCGCACGCCAGATGATGACCAAAGAGATCGATGTGCTGCTGGGCGGTGGCGAGGAGAATTTCGCCCGGGCCGGTGAAGCGACCTGCACCGGCCAGCCGGGTCTGCGCGGCGATACCAGCCTGATAGAGAACGCCCTGCGGGTGGGCTATACCCATATTTGCACGCCAGCCCAACTGGCGGCGCTGGACCTGGCCGCCACCGATAAATTGCTGGGCCTGTTTGCCCCCGGCGACCTGCCCACCGAAGGCGCGCCCAGCCTGGCCGAGCTGACCGCCGCCGCCATCGCCATTCTCTCGCGCAATCCCAATGGTTTTTTCCTGATGGTGGAGGGCGGCCAGATTGATACTTTTGCGCATGCCAATGATTCGCTGGGTACGGTGCAGGCCACGCTGGCGTTGAACGCGGCGGTGGCGCAGGCGCAGGTGTATGCGCTCGGCGCGCCGAATACGCTGATTATTGTGGCGGCTGACCATGAGACTGGCGGCCTGCAACTGAATCTGGATGGCAACCAGACCGGCCTGCACCAGGAAGGGCCGTTCACGATGCCGGATGGTGTGCCGTTTTACATGGATTGGCAGACCGCCAGCCATACCGCCACGCCGGTGCTGGTGACCAGCGGCGGCCCGTACAGCGAGTGGCTGGCGGGGTTGTATCCTTTGACGCATATTTATGATGTGATGCGCGCCGCCATGCGGGGGGAGTAGCGGGAGAAGGGGTAGACAAGTAAACAAGTATCAGGGAACTGAATGATTGCGGGGGTCAGCCGAGTGGGCGACGAACATACCCTGAGTGCAGGTGTAGAGGCGAGGCATGCCTCGCCCATCCATTGTCCTATCAGCGATGAATGGGAATCAGAAATTGTTTGTTCGCGCTAGCCCAGCCAGGCGGCCACGGCGCTGCGCAGGCCCGCCCCCAGCGCCAGACCGAGCGCCGCCATTGCCAGCCCGCCCAGCGCGCCGAGGAACGGGCGCAGTTTCTCCGGCCAGCGGCGGCGGCCAAACGGCGGGCGCAGACCGCCCAGCCAGCCCCCGGCCAGCGCCCCCGCCCATACGATGAAGAACACTCCGGCGGCGGGCATACCCAGTAGCCAGGGCACGGCCGCCAGCAGCGCCCCCACCAGAATGCCGGCCGGCACGCCGATGACCGTGAGCAGATAGCCCTTGACCACCCAGGCTACTATTGCGCCCAGGCTCGCCCCGGCCAGCAGGCCCCAACCCGTATGCAGACCGAGCGCGCCCGCCAGCAGGCCGAGGGCCAGGCCGCCCAGCGCAATCACAAAGGAATCTGCCAGCACGCGCCAGAACAGGCCATAGGCATACAGCAGGTGGGTGTAGGCCTCATCGGCGCGCTCACCGGCTGTGCGCAGGTCTTCGTAGGGGCTTTTGACTTCGGCGCGGGCGGAGATCTTCTGTGGGGCGGGAGATTGCTTCCCTTCCACTACGCTCAGGGCAGGCGCTACGCTCGCATTGACGGGCGGCAGTGGCGCGCCGCAGGCCAGGCAGGTCTCGGCCTCCGGGATGGGGCTGATGACGCGGCAGTATTCGCAGACGGGGGCCGGGCGGCGGGGCATGCTGGAATTATAGCGCGGCCGGCCGCGCCACGCGCACCGCCCGGAACTCGCCCCGGTAGCCGAAGACCTCGCCAAACAGGGGGTGCAGGATGCGCAGGTCAACATCCACCATGTCTTCATCGTCCGGGCGGGCAGTTTGCACGAAATCCACTCGCCCCAGCAGCCATTGCCACACCAGGCGCGGCAGGGTGTAGGTGCGCTGGCCGAAGCGGATGGCGTTGGTCACGGTTTGCAGGGTGAAGGTGTAGGGCGGGTGGTATTCGCCTTTCCAGACCATGTGCAGGCGGTAGTCCGGCCCGACCAGGTCGGCCAGGTTGTCGCGCTCGCGGTCGTACACCACGCGGGTGTTGAACTCCAGCGGCGGTTCAAAGGCAAAAGTACGGTTCCATTCGTGGTAGGGTTGCCCATCTGGCAGAATGCCGGGGACGACCTGCAGGGTGGTGGGGATGTCGTACCCGGTGCGGGGCACCAGAATACCGAACTTGCCCAGCAGGTGGAAGAGCGGCGTGAGCCAGCGCGGGTGATGCCAGATGCGCAGCATGCGGCCCTGCAGGACGACATCATAGTCGCGCTCGGGGCTTGCCAGAAACTGCTCACGGAAGGCGCGTGGCATCTGGTCTTCCTGGCCGGCAAAGACCGGCCAGAGCGGGGTGTTGGGGGCGTTTGACTTCATTTCATCCTCCTGTGGTTGGGTTAGTGTCCCAAAATCAGCGCGCCCCAGCCGCCAGACTGGCGGGCGGCAGCGCGCAGGAATGCAAAGAAAGCCGGCCACCACAGCAGGTCATTGAAAAGGATGGTCCAGCCGAAGGCGAGCGGCAGGGCGCCGCTGGCGGCCGACCATACAAAACCGATCGGGCCGAGGATTTTGCCGAGGGTGGCAATCAGGATGAGATGGCGGTGGGCGTACGGGTCGCGGGCGGCCCAGGCGTAGGCCGGGGCATATACCAGAACGAACATCCCCACGACCTGCCAGATGGGCAGCGGGGTGGGGATGGGCAGGCCGAGCAGGTCAAACAGCAGGCGGGGCTGGAGGATGGCGGCCGCGCCCCACAGCAGGTTATAGAGGGCGGCGGCAGCAAACCAGGGACGATAGCGGGCAAAGGGCAGGTTGTTCATGCCCCCAGCATAGAGAAGTTAAGCTATCAAATCCTATCCGAATTGTGAAAATTGGAACAAAGACACGCCGGGTCAGGCGGCGGCGGCTTCGGCTTGCGGCAGGTCGACCAGCAGCGGGGTTTTGGCGCTGCCGAGGTCTTTGATGGCGGCTTTGAGAATCTGCTTGCTCTCGGCCAGCGGCCCCTGAATGGCGACCTTGCCGAGGGTGATGCCGAGGACGCGCATCTGGTCATCCAGCAGCACATCGCCGACCGTGCCGATTTTGGTGCCGCCTTCGGTTTGCACGGTGCGGCCGCGCAGGTCGGCCAGCGGCAGGCTGACGAGCGCATCCAGCGCCTGCACCGAATCCGGGGCAGTGACGAGCCAGGCATGCACGCCGAAGACCTGCACCGCGGCGCGGGTCACGCCGCTGGCCTTGCGGTTTATCAGGCCGCTGGTGCTGCTGATGGCGGCGATGACCTCGTTGGCGGCCGGGTCGAGCAGTAAATCCTGCACTTCGCCGAGCTTCTCGCCATTGGTCAGGCTGACAATCCATTTACCTTGTTGCGCTTTTCCGGGGTGCATGGGGCGCTCCTGTGGTCTGGTGGGTGAC
>JANJTX010000185.1 GCA_024710875.1 Anaerolineales bacterium
GTGGTCTCGCTGGAAGAAGGCTCGCGGCTGGTAGGGGATATAGTCATCCTGGGCGGAACGGTCACTGTGGAGGGCGAGATCACCGGCAGTATGATTGCGATTGGCGGGGTGGTGCGGTTGACTGCAACGGTGCTAATTCAGGGTGACCTGATTGCTCCGGGCTCGGTGGTTACGCGCGACCCGGCGGCAGTGGTAGAAGGCCAGATTATTACCCAGTTTGTCGCACCGCAACGGCCTGCTTCTCCAGCGGTGCCTCCTGTCCCGGATGTGCCGGATGTCCCGGCGGTCCCGTCGGCGCCGGCTGCGCCAGCCCCACTTGAAGCCCTGGGGGTAGTATTTTCGCCGCTGGTGCAGGGCTTCTGGTTCCTGCTGCGCGCCATGGTCTTTGCCGCGCTGGCGGTGGTGGTTAGCGTGTTCATGCCCGCCCATATCCAGCACACCCGGGCGGCGCTGGTCGGGCAACCTCTGGTTTCGGGTGGGCTGGGCCTGCTGGTGTTGTTGGCGCTGATGCCAGTTGCCTTTTTTCTGGGAATCACCATCCTGCTCTTGCCAGTTGCAGCCCTGCTGGTGCTGGCGGTAGGCGTGGCGGTGCTGTTTGGTTGGGTGGCATTGGGCGATGAAATCGGCCAGCGGGTTGGGCTAGCTTTCCGCCAGACATGGAGTCCGGCCGCCCAGGTGGGTGTGGGGACGTTTGTACTTACTTTTCTGGCAGGCAGCCTTGGGGCGGTGTTCGTGGAATTTTTTGGGGCGCTGGTTACTTTCTTGCTGGCGGCCCTCGGTCTGGGAGGCGTGGTGCTCACCCGTTTTGGTACCCGCGCTTACGTCAGTTCGCTGACGGAAGGCTCGGAGACTGGGGCATGAAAGCGAGTTGAAGTAAATTTTTTTGGGCGGAGCAGGGGCGCCCGCGGCACACAATGCCTGCCAAAGCCTTCATGATATACTCGATTCGATGAAGGTATTCCCGACACCCACACGCCAGCAACTTTCGCGTCGCACAGGGGTTAATCTATATAGGCGAGGCCAGCAATGACATCGCCGTTGAGTGACGAAGATGTCCTGAATCTGGCAGCCGAGGGCGACCGCGAAGCGTTTGGCCAGCTTTATGACCGCTACGTTGAGCGAATTTACAACTATATCTATTACCGCACCGGCAACCACCACGATGCCGAGGATTTAACCGCCCGGGTGTTCAGCCGGGCGATGAAGCACATTACCAATTATCAGGACCGGGGCGTACCGTTTTCCGCCTGGCTGTATCGGATTGCGCACAACCTGGTGGCCAACTGGCACCGGGATAACAGCCGCCGTCAGGAAATGCCATTGGAAGATGGCTATTGGGTTACTGGAGACACGGAGTTGCCGGAAGCCCAGCTGATGCGCACGGAAGAGCAACGCCTGTTGCTGGAAATCATCCGTGAATTGCCGGAGGACCGGCAGCAACTGGTAATCCTGAAATTTGTGGAGCACCTTTCGAACGCAGAGATTGGCAAAATCATGGGGCGGACGGAAGGCGCGATTAAGAGTTTGTACCACCGCACGCTGCTGGCGTTGCGGGATGAGTTGGAAGCCCTCGAGCGCAACCGCAAACGCGGCAATGGGCACGGGTGATGGCTCTGCCAGCCGGATTGGGCCGGCAGGGTGTAACAAAAGGTGATGCGATGAACTTTCTATCCTGGTTTAAACGCTCGCGTGATCGCCGGGTGGCGGCCCTTGAGGAGCGCCTGGATACGGCCTTTGGCCCGGTTGGGCCGCGCCCGGAATTCATAACCCGGCTGCGCAGCCAGTTGGTGCCGCCGCCGGGCAAGCGCTACCTGGGCATATCCGCCGAACGCTGGGGGCTTGGGGTGGGCATTTTTGGGGTGATTCTCGCCAGTGTCATTGCGGTTCAGAGCAGTCTGCGGTTGGTGGTGGGGGTGCTGGCGGCGCTCGGTCTGGTGCAACAGGCCCGTCGAAAGGCAATTGAAGAGCAGCCAGATGTGCCGCTGAAGCCCGCCCCCTGACCCTACTTGAATCAGAAATTGAAATGGCGACCGGATGGTCGCCATTTTTGGTCTAGTCGACCTGCAGGCGTTGGCCGAGCAACTCCTCTACCAGCCAGTGGGCTTCCTGCACCAGGTCTACTTCGGGAAACGGCCAGAACGAATCTTCTTCCAAACTCTCCTTGGCCACCCGCTGGGTGAGGTATTCCAATACTTTCTGGATGTTGGGCGGATTGCCCGGCGCGGCCTGCAGGTGCTTGATGTACTCGAACGCGCTGGGAGTCTTCAGGTCGACTCCCTTCGTATTCAGGTGGTCGCGAATTGCCCAGCCAGCGGCACGCCGAGCGCATACACGCGCCAGCCCGTGCTTGCCGGCGGCGCGGGCGGCATAGGCTTGCCGTAGTTCTTTCAAAATGGTGGCCTGGGTGGATGCGTTGGAGGTGGTCATGCTGGGGCGATTATACCTGACGCCTTGCAGGCCCGGCGGTGGGCGCGGCTTGACAAAACCCACCCCCCAGAGTATAAAGCGCCTATGTTCGCAACGCAGATTTCCCACGCTTTCTCCCCCGCCCCTAGCCCGGCCTTTGGGCCGTTTGCCGCGTGTGTCGGGGCGTAGCCGAGAATCTGCTGCCAGCGTTTCATAGATTCTCTTGCCAGCAAGTGCCAGGCCCCGAAAGTTCGGGGCTTTTTCTTTGCGGCAGGCTTAAAGGCCGGATAAACTCAAAACAGTAAAACGAAAGCAAACTTTAGATTGAGGTGCAGAAATGAAAATGACCCAAATGTTTGGCCAGACCCTGCGGGATGCGCCGGCCGATGCGGAAGTGGTCAGCCATCAGTTGCTGGTGCGGGCGGGCTACATCCGCCAGTTGGGCGCCGGCATCTATACCCTGATGCCGCTGGCCAAGCGCACCACCGACAAGCTTGAAAATGTAATGCGGGATGAGATGAATGCGATTGGCGGGCAGGAAATTTTTATGCCGGTGGTTCACCCGGCCGACCTGTGGAAGGAAACCAACCGCTGGTATGAAATCGGCGATGAGATGAGCCGTTTTCAGGACAAGAACGACCGCGATATGGTGCTGGCGATGACCCATGAAGAAGTGGTGGCCGACCTCACCCGCAAGGATGTGCAATCTTACCGCCAGTTGCCGCGCCTGATTTACCACCTGCAAACCAAGTGGCGCGACGACCCGCGCCCGCGCGCCGGTCTGATTCGGGTGCGCGAGTTCACCATGAAGGATTCCTACAGTCTGGATGCCGATGAAGCCGGGCTGGATAAGCAGTACCGCGCCCACTATCAGGCCTACTTCAATATCTTCCGACGCTGCGGCCTGCCGGCGGTGGCGGTGCTTTCGGATGTCGGCATGATGGGCGGGAGCATGGCGCATGAATACATGTACCTGACCCCGATTGGCGAAGATACGCTGTTGATTTGCGATGGTTGTGGCTACATGGCCAACCGCCAGATCGCCAAATTTCGCAAGCCGGAAGCCGCGGGTGGAGAGGCCGCGGCGCTGGAGAAAGTCGCCACACCGGGCGTCACCACCATTCAGGCGCTGGCTGAGTTTTTGAACGTCACCGCCGCCCAGACTGCCAAAGCCGTATTCATGACTGGCACGTTCCGCGAGGGCGATGCCGATGTACAGCGCCTGGTGTTTGCGGTGGTGCGGGGCGATATGGAGTTGAACGATACCAAGCTCGCCAATGCAATAAAGTCCAAGGAACTGCGCCCGGCCCATGAAGAGGAAATCAGGGCCGCCGGGGCAGTAGCGGGCTATGCCTCGCCGGTGGGGCTGAAGAACCAGGATGTGCTGGTGGTGGTGGATGATCTGGTCAAAGATTCGGTCAACCTGGTGGCGGGTGCCAACGAGGCCGGCTTCCACCTGTTGAACACCAATTACGGTCGGGATTACGAAGCCGCAATTGTCACTGACATCGCCGCTGCTGAAGAAGGCTCGGCCTGCGCCAATTGCGGGCAGCCGTTGGGCGTGCGTCGCGGTGTGGAAGTGGGCAACATCTTCAAGCTCGGTACCAAGTACACCAAGGCTCTCGGCGCTCATTTTCTGGACAAGGATGGCAAGGAGCAGGATGTCATCATGGGTTCATACGGCATCGGCTCGGGCCGCCTGTTGCAGTGCATCGTCGAAGAACACCATGACGACAAAGGCATCATCTGGCCGATTTCGGTTGCCCCGTACCATGTCCATCTGGTCGCCCTGCGCGGCGGCGATGAGGTCGCCAGCAAACTGTATGCCGACCTGACCGCCCGGGGCGTGGAAGTGCTGTATGATGACCGCGAAGAATCGCCGGGCGTTAAATTTAATGATGCAGACCTGATTGGGCTGCCGCTGCGGGTTACTGTCAGCGAGCGCACACTAAAGGAAAACGCCGTGGAATTCAAACTGCGGCGCGAGGCTGACCGTGCTGTGGTGCCGATTGAACAAGCACTTGAGACCGTGCTGCAGGCGAAGCAGATGCTGGAAGATGAACTGCTGGCAACGCTTCAGCCGGTAGAGATGGATTTCTAAAACTCTTTGGGTGGGCAGTTGCATGCAACTGCCCACCCATAAAGGCGTATAGCAAGTATGGACATCACTGTAGCATTGGGCGGCGGCGGGGCGCGCGGCATTGCGCACCTGGGGGTTGTGCAGGCTCTTCAGGAGCAGGGATTCACCATCCGTGCCCTGGCCGGAACCAGCATCGGGGGGCTGATTGGCGCGCTGCTGGCCACCGGTTACAGCCCGGATGAACTGCGCCAGCGCCTGTGCCGCCTCGATCAGCGCAAGCTGTTCGGCCAGCGCCCCGGCGATTTGCCTTCACTGCTCGGACTGGCCGGACTGACGGATGTACTGCATGATTTGGTCGGCGAGTTGCGTTTTGAAGATTTGAAATTGCCCTTCGCGGTTACCGCGGTGGACATCGTGACCGATGCGCCAATGGTCATTCGCAGTGGGCGGCTGGTGGATGCCGTGTTGGCAACGATTGCGATCCCGGGTATCTTTCCGCCGCGCCCCACCCACGCGAAAGGGCTGCTGGTAGATGGCGGCATGATTAATCCGGTCCCGGTGGATGTGGCCCGCCAATTGGCGCCCGGTTTGCCAACACTGGCTGTGCCGCTGACCAGTGTCAGCCCGGATAAGCCGGGCGATGGCGACCCAGCCAGCGCACTGCCGATTCCCGGGATTCACACGCTCCAGCGGTTGCGGGTTGGTCAGGCCTTGAATACATTTTTGCTTGGCTGGGAAACCAGCACCCGGTTGCTGACAGAACTGCGCCTGGAGCGTGATCGCCCGGATGGAATTGTGCGCCCACGGGTGGAGGATATTCAGATATTGAGCGTTATAGACGTCGATGAGGTGTTTGCGCGGGGCGTAGCGGCGGTTGCCGGCGCGCCGCTGGAACTGGCACGTCTGAAGTCCTGGCGGGTGCGAGCGGCGCGCTGGGCCGCGGGCGCAATTCAGCGGGAGGTACATTAAATTGAGCCAGAGCGATTTGCGTAAATATCAGCGGCAGACGAATGTGCGTCTGGTAACCGGATTCTTTGTGTTGCTGGTGGTGGTGGGCGGTGGCCTGATCGCGGTATTTTTTGGCCCGCGGGCCGCGTTGCTGGGCGTTCTGTGTATGGCAGCGGCGGCCGCGCCGTTGGTATTGATTTCGGTGGCCCTGAATGTATTGGATGCTCTGGCAAGGAAACTGAATGGATCGGAATGATCTGCGGGTCTTCACGATTAGCGGCTGGTCGCTGAAAGCGTTTGCGCCGACTGCGGTTGGTGCCCGCCGCCCCTTGCTTTTGATTCACGGTTGGACAGGCGACGAGAATTCTATGTGGGTCTTTGGTTCGCAACTATCGCCCGACCGGCTGATGCTGGCCCCGCGCGCCCCGCACCCGTCGCAGCACCCCAAGTATGGCGGCTATTCATGGGTTGCCAGTCGGGCCGGGCAGTGGGCCAGCGTGACAGAACTGGCCCCGGCCGTGGCAGGGCTGGAGGCCTTGGTAGGCGCATTGGAAAGCGAGTACCCGGAGACCGACTTCTCCCGGCTGGACGTGGCCGGCTTCAGCCAGGGAGCGGCGCTGGCGGCGGCTTTCACCCGCTCGAGCCCGGGCCGGGTGGGGCGACTGGCGATGTTGGCGGGGTTCCTGCCGGAAGATTTCGCGGATGGCCTGCCGCCGGATACGTTCCGGGATCTACCGGTGCTGATTGCGCACGGTACGCAGGATGAAACTGTGCCGGTGGCGATGGCGCGCACGGCTCAAACCGTGCTGGCCGGCGCTGGGGCGACGGTGACGTATTGCGAATCTGAAGTCGGGCACAAGCTGGGGGCCAACTGCCTGCGGGCCTTCAAGGAATTCTTCAGCTAAGACAATTAGCGAAATTGCAGAAAGTGCAGGGCAGCGGACACTGTGATAACCAGCAGCCCCAACTGGCGCAAGGTAAGCCAGCCGCGGCCGGTGGGCACTTGAGCGGCAGGTTGCAGGTCAGCCGTGGCCACCATAAAAACCCCCAGACTGGCGGGGATGCCGATTTCTGGCAACCAGTTGCGATTGATAAACGGCAGGGCGGCCGCTGCTAACAGCAATACCCCGCTGATGACCCGGACGCGGGTGCCGGGATCTGGGGTGGAGTGGCTGGCGCGCCACAATAGCGGGAACAAGAAGAGAAGCATGGCCAGCAGTGGCAGGGCGGTGTAGCTCAAAAGCGAACGGAAGATGAACGCGGCCAGCAAGCAAAGGTTGGCGGCGCCGGCCAGCAGGTTGGCTAGCCTGGGCGACCGCTGGTTATCAAGTGCCCGCAGAGCTTCTATGCCCAACCCGGCGACGACCAACAACAACGGCTGGAGATCCGGTTTGACAGATAATGTAAGATTTGCGTATAGCCACAACCAGAATGCCAATGCCAGAGGTGTGCTGGCGGCCAGGATCATGTGTTCGCGTGGTGAGCGTGTGGCGGGCCAGAAGTGACTGGTGATGCCCAGCACCAGCGGAATTATCAGGCCGCCCATCATCCTTTGCCCTTGAAGCCAAAGGCCGCCAGAGTTTTGGCATCGTTGCGCCAATTCTTGCGAACTTTCACGCGCAATTCAAGATGTACCTTGCGGCCAGACATCGTTTCAATCGATTGGCGGGCGGCCATGCCAAGCTTCTTGACCATTGTGCCGCCTTTGCCTACCACAATTGCCACCTGGGATTCGCGTTCCACAAACACCGTTGCAGCGATGAACGCCCCGGCATCGCCGCGCTCGGTATATTCATCAATCCGGATGGCGAGGCTGTGGGGGATTTCATCGTGCAGCAGATTGAGGGCGGCTTCGCGAATCAGGTCGGCGGCGATTTCACGTTCGTACAGGTCGGTGACCTGGTCTTCCGGGTAAAAGGGTTCGTGAGGCGGCAGAGTGGCGATGAGGGCTTCCTGCAACTCCGGCAGGCCGGCCCGGGTGCGGGCCGAAATCAGGAGGGCGGGCGCAATGCCGAAAAGATTTTCGATTTCATTGGCGCGGCTCGGAATTTCGGTGGTTTTCAGTTGATCGATCTTGTTCAAAGCCAGCAGGCGGGGTGTGCGCTGGCCAGCCGTGGCCAGGTTTTCGGCGATAATGGCATCTTCGGGGTGGGGCGGTTCGCTGCCATCCACCAGAATCAGCAGGGCATCGCTGGCTTCCAGGGTTTGCAGCGCTTCGGCGTTCATTTGCCGCCCGAGTTGGTGCTGGGGAGAGTGGATTCCGGGTGTGTCAATGAATATCAGCTGGGCGTTGTCCAGAGTCAGGATGCCCAGTTGCTGGCGGCGGGTGGTTTGCGGACGGGGTGATACGGCCGCTATTTTCTGGCCTAGCAGGGCATTAATGAGGGTGGATTTGCCAGCGTTCGGTCGGCCGATGA
>JANJTX010000005.1 GCA_024710875.1 Anaerolineales bacterium
AAAAAGTTTAAAAGCACGAATCATGTTCAGCCTCCTACCGCGGTAAAGCGTTTTAAGCCCTGTTTCCAAACCAGGTTCACAATCGTAAAGCTGGCAAGAATCCACAGCAATTGAGCGCCAAAGCCCTGCCAGATTTGCTCGGTGGTCAGGCGGCCAATCAGCACCTCAATCGGGAAACCAAAGGCCCACTGGAAAGGCAGCCAGTTGGCGATACCCTGCGCCCATTCCGGCATCAGGCTCAAGGGTACCAGGCGGCCGGAGAGCAGGAGTTCCAGCGTGAAGAACAGCTCAAAGATGGCGCTGACGCGGGTGGTCCAGAAGGTAATCAACCCCAGCGCCCACATGATACTGAAGCGCACCACAAAACCGAGCATGAGGGCCACCGGAAAGGCCGCCAACTGGCCCCAGGTCGGCTGGATATCCGGGCGGAACACCAGCCACAGGAGGATGCCGGCCGGCAGCCAGTAGGCCACATACGGCACCTTGATGCCGAGGAAGAAGCCGAGGTCATAGTGAATGGGGTGGATTGGTCGCAGGAGCTCACCGCCCAGGCGCCCATTCTTGATGCGCCATTCAAACGAAAAGGGCGAGAGCGAGAGGTTGAACTGGCGCACCAGCGTCCACACGATGTAGTAGGCGGCGAAAGCCGAGGCGGTATAGCCGCCGACCTCACCGCCCTGCGACTCGGCCACATTCGTCCACACGATGAGGTAAATCAGCGGCTCGATGATCAGGTGAATCAGGAACATGACATTCGCCAGCCGGTACTGGAAATGCTCAATGATGGCGGTCTTGGCAGTGACCAGATAGAAGTCGGTATAGTCGCGAGCACGGGCAAACATCAGGCATTCTCCTTCTCAACCGCGGCTTCTTCCTTGGGCTGGTCAAAGACATGCTCAATCACTTCTTCAATCGGCGGGTCTTCGACCGTCAGGTCAGTGATGGGCAGGTCGGCCAGCATACGGGCGGTGACATGCGGCGTTTCGGCTTTGCCCACCCGCAGGGTGACGCGGTTGGGTTCCTGGCTGATGACCGTGCCAAAGGTGGCGAAGTCCGGCGTGTGGCCGTTCAGGTCACTGAAAGTCACCGAAAGCGTTTTCATGGCCGAGAAGCGTTCCACCAGCCCGGCCAGGTCGCCATCATACAGAATCTGGCCGTGGTGGATGACGATGACGCGTTTGCACAAGGCCTGGACATCCGCCATGTAGTGACTGGTGAGCAACACGGTGGCGTTGTGCTTCTCGTTGTACT
Source organism: Anaerolineales bacterium (assembly GCA_024710875.1). GTDB lineage: Bacteria > Chloroflexota > Anaerolineae > Anaerolineales > UBA11579 > SCUK01. The sequence goes on from JANJTX010000005.1 coordinate 1,252, forward strand.
GCTGGATGAACCGCCGGATGCGGCGTTGCATGGTGACATCCAGGCCGATGGTCGGCTCATCCAGAAAGAGCACCTGCGGGCGGTGCAGCAAGGCACCCACCGCCTCAACCTTCATGCGCTCGCCGAGGCTCAAGTTGCGCACCGGCTTGTTCACCAAATCGCCGAGCAGCATGAGTTCGATGAGTTCGTCGCGGGTTTCTTCGTATTCTTTGCGCGGGATGCTGTAGATGGCGCGGTTGAGCTCAAACGAATCGATGGCCGGGATGTCCCAGTTGAGCTGGCTGCGCTGACCCATTACGAGGGTGATCTGGCGCAGAAACTCCTTTTGGCGCTTCTCTGGCAGGTAGCCGAGGACGTCCAGTTCGCCGCTGCTGGGGTAGAGCAGGCCGGCCAGCATCTTGAGGGTGGTGGTTTTGCCGGCCCCGTTCGGGCCAAGGAAGCCGACCACCTCGCCGGGCTGGATATCAAACTCGATTGAGTCCACCGCCCGCACTTCCTTGTGCTTGCGGTTGAACAGGCTGACAACCGCGGCCTTGAGGCCGGCATCGCGTTCCGGCACTTTGAATATCTTGGTCAGGTTACGGACATGAATTGCAGGTTTCACCAGCTTCTCCTTGTGGGTCTTGCAAAAAATTCAATTTCCTGAACTGTTTTTGCTATTTTTGTAATAATCAATCAATATATTTGATAGATTATACAAAATATTTGTTTTGTCAAGTTGGTCTTCCAATTTTCTAAGGCTTTCCTAAGATTCAAGCGCTCAGCACCCAGGCAACAAAAAACCGCAGGGCGAGTACGCACCTGCGGCCGGGTCAGCAAAGAAATGGGGGCGTTAAATAGCCCAGCCGGGAGATGCGCAACAAGTGAACAAAATTGTGGTGTGGATGCCTGCCATAGCGCACCTCCTTTCGCGATGTCACTGGCGAACCAGCGCAGGTACAGAATACACCCGCATGGGGCCATTTGTCAACCGGCAAAATTCTAGCGAGTGGCTACCTGTGTGGGCACGGTGGGCTTTAGTACCCACCTGAATTTGCCAGGCGCATTGGTTTCAGGACTCCTGATTTAAAGATAAAAGCCGCACACGGCGGCTTTCTGTGGATCGTAATATTGTCCGAACTAGGGGTAAATCTCGTCCAGAATCGGGTCGTAAGTACAGATGCAACCGCCGGGGCGCGAGCAGCCTTCCAGCGGCAGGGCCGGGGCATCACCCAGGGCATAGACGCCCTGCACCATCTGCCCGACGGTGCAATTCTGGGGGGCGGCCACCCGCACGGCGGTAACGCGCGGGTTGGCCCGCATCTTTTTCAGGTATTCCGCCTGTTGTTCGGCTTTGTATTTGGTATCGGGTTGCATGGTGTACTCCAAAGTGTAATTGTGCATTCTGGCGCAACTTTGTAATGATAAGCGATTTTGAAACAGAGGGGAAGGGGGCGGGTTAGAGAAAGTAGTGGTTTTTCTTGTATCGCAGTTGGCTGTCTGCACTTACCAGCCTCATCTGGTCGAGCACGCCCGTTTAGAACGGCGGCCAGAAAATCGGCAGGAAGATGAGCGTGGCAATCAGGATGACGACATTCAGCGGCGCACCAACCCGGGTGAAGTCGGTGAACTTGTAGCCGCCCGGGCCAAAGACCAGCACATTGGCCTGATGCCCTACCGGGGTGAGGAAACTGGTGGAAGCGCCAATCACACAGGCCAGCACAAAGGTGCGCGGGTCGGCGCCCAATTCCAGGGCAATATCAATCCCAATCGGCACAATTAATACGGTAGCAGCGGCATTGGACATCGGCTCGGTAATCAGCCCGGCCAGGATATAAATGCCAGCCAACACGCCCATCACCCCAAAGCCGCCCAGCAGGCTCACGAGCGTATCTGCCAGAAAACGGGCCGTGCCACTACTTTCCATCGCCAGCCCCAACGGGAGCATGCCGGCAATCAGAAACACGCTGCGCCACTCAATGCTCTGGTAGGCCTCATCCATGTCCAGACAGCCGGTCAGCACCATCAGCACCGAGCCCAGCACCATCGCCAGGGAGACATGCAATCCGCCAATTGTGGTCAAACCCAGCACCAGAAGCATGATGGCGACGGTAAGCGGGGCCTTGTGCCAACGCCGCTGTTCAATTCTCACCGGTTCAAGCACCAGAAATTCACCGCCCTCCTGCAGGGCCGGCAGGTTGCGCGGGGCACCCTGCAAGAGCAATGTATCGCCAAATTGCAGACGGACATCTTTCAGGCGATGGGTGATGATTTCGCCCTGCCGCCAGATGGCCAGGGCGGTGAACTGGTAGCGGTCGCGAAAGCGGATATCGCGCAGTGTTTTTCCGGCAATCGCCGCCCGAGGGGCTAACGTAGCCTCCACAATCTGCAGGTTGGCATCGCCTTCCTGCTGCAATCCCAGCGTGCGCTCAGCCTCAATTTCCAATCTGAGGTCCTGCTTGGCCCGCAGCAGGTTTTCCACCGTGCCCTCTACTATCAGCAAATCTCCAGCCCGGATGTTGATGCTCGGCAAAGGCATCACGCTGGTCTCTTCGGCCCGCAAAATCCTAACCACCGAGAGGTCATAATCGGCGCCGAGGCCGGACTGGTACAGGCTCTTGCCAGCCAGCGGGCTTTCGGCGCTTATGCGCACTTCGCTTACATATTCACGCAGTGAGTTGAGCTGTTCGGTTTCTACTGGCGGGTGGGTGGGGAGAAGAAACCGCCCGGCCAATACCATGTACAGGATGCCGCTGGAAAAAACAACAATACCCATGGGTAGAAAATCAAAAAAGCCCAGGGTCGCCAGACCGCGCTCGGAGAGGATGCTGGCGGCCAGCACATTGGGTGGGGTGCCGATGAGGGTCATGTTGCCGCCCATCAGGGAGGCAAACGAAAGCGGGATGAGCAGCCGCGAGAGCGGCACACCACTTTGGCGCGAAACCCCGGCCACCGCTGGCAGCAGCACCGCCGCAGCGCCAATGTTGTTCATGAATGCCGAAAGGATGCCGGAAGCGAGCATGATGACAAAGATGAGCCGCGCCTCGCTGTTGCCGGCCAGGGCCATAATGCGCGCCCCGAGGACATCCGCCGCGCCACTGCGGAACAACCCACCCGACACGATATACACCGCCCAGACGGTAATGACCGCCGGGCTGGAAAAACCGCTGAAAGCCTCCTCCGGAGAGACCAGCCCCACCAGGGTGAGGGTGAGCAACACCAGCAGGGCGATGACATCCACCCGCAGTTTTTCAGTAGCGAACAGCACCACGGCGGCCAGCACAATCCCCAAGGTGAGCAGAATGTCAGGAGTCACGGCTTAACTCCCGACCATCTCGGACCGCACGGCGTGATAGAGGTTTTCAGCTTTGAGCTCACTCAAGGTGTAGCACGGGCCTTTGAGGTGTTCGGCCAGGGTCTGGGCCAAACCCTGGTCAAAGGCAGCATGCTCCATATTGATGACCACGCTGCGGATTTTATCCTGGGCAATCTGGTCGGCCAGGCGGTGGGCTTCTTCGGCGGGGGGCATATCGGTCAGAGCGACATTACCGGCGCCATCCGTGAGGAGGATGATGAGTGGCAGCACATCCGGGTGGGCCAACTGCTCGCGCCGGATGACCTCATGCGCCAGAAACAGCCCGGCCGAAAGCGGGGTCTTGCCACCCACCGGGATATCGTTGAGGGCGCGCTGGGCCAGCTGCACCGAGTTGGTCGGTGGGAGTACCAGGTTGGCGCGGTCCTTCTGGAACACCACCAACCCCACCCGGTCACGGCGCTGGTAAGCATCCGTGAGCAGCGAGACGATGGCGCCCTTGGTGGCGGCCATGCGTTCGGCCACAGCCATACTCCACGAAGCATCCACCACAAACATCACCAGGTTGGCGGTCAGGCGAACGCGCACCTTCTCCTGCATGTCAGAACGCTCAATGGCGAAAGCGGTCTGGCGTTCGGCGCGCACATCGGCGCGCTGGAGCTGGAACGGGGCGGCGGCCCGCAGGGTGGCATCAAAGGCCACATCGCGCGGTTTGCCGCGCGCCGGGCGGGCCTGAATATAGCGGCCGCGCTTGCGGTCGGTGCGGGTACGCGAGCGACGGCCGCCCTGTTTGCGGCTGATCTTGTCAAGCTGGTTATCGAGGCGGCGAGGGGTGAAGGTTTCGCCAGAATGTACTTTCTGGCCGCCATCCCACCAGTAGGCATTGCCGGAGTCAAAGACCTCCTGCGGGCCGGGTTCGGCCGGGGCCTGGTCAGGCGTGCCTTCGGTGATGCGCTTATCTACGCTTTTTTTTTATCAGCGGCCTGTTCTTCGCTGTTCTCGCCCTGGCTCTCTTCCGGTTTGCCTTCGCCCTCGCGTTCGCCCACCAGGTTTTGAATGCGCTCACCGAGTTCTTCGGTGGTCATTTCGGCCTGGTGGAAAGGCCCGCGTCGGATGCGGTGCGGCAGGGCCAGCTCGGCCGCCACCGCGATATCCAAATCCGTGATACGGTCACGGCCTTCATAGGCGGCGTGGGCGCGGGCGGCTTTGAGAATGACCAGGTCGGCCCGGTGGCCATCCACATTCAGGGAAGCCGTCAGCGAGGCAATCGCAATCAGGTCACGGCTGGTGTAGCCCACCAGTGGCAGGTGGTCGCGGGCGGCGATGATTTTTTCGGCCAGTTCTTTTTCTTTGGGCTGCCACTCGGTCCGGAATTTCTCCGGGTTGGCTTCAATGCCCAGGTTTCGTTCCATGATGGAGACCCGGTCACGGGCTTCGCGGATGCCGCGAATATCCACCGAGAGCGCAAAACGGTCCAATAGTTGCGGGCGCAGGTCGCCTTCTTCCGGGTTCATGGTGCCAACCAGGATGAAGCGCGCCGGGTGAGTAAAGGAGATGCCTTCGCGCTCCACAATGTTTACACCCATGGCGGCCGAGTCGAGCAACACGTCCACGACGTGGTCATCCAGCAAGTTAACTTCATCAATGTACAGGATGCCGCGATTGGCAGCCGCCAGCACCCCGGGTTCAAAATTGCGCTCACCCTTTTTGATGGCGGCTTCGATATCCAACGTACCGACCACGCGGTCTTCGGTGGCGCTGACCGGCAGGTCAATAAACGGGATGGTGCGCTGGCTGGTTTCCATCTTTTCGCCGCGCGACTGGCGATCACGCGCCCAGTCAGACCAGGTATCCGGGGCGGCGGGGTCATCATTAAAGGGTGAGTGGGCAAAGACCGTAATCTCTGGCAGCAGGGCGGCCATGGCTCGCGCCGCGGTGGACTTGGCGGTGCCGCGCTCGCCGCGGATCAACACCCCGCCGATGCGCGAATCAATCGCATTCAGGATCAGGGCGCGCTTCATGCGCTCCTGGCCAACAATTGCAGTAAAGGGAAACGTAGGTCGCATACGGGGGTTCGGTCTCCTTAAGGGTTCAACCCGCCAAGTTTATCATAACCCGTTCGGGCTGAATTTAACCGGCAGAGACCCAGAATACCAGCCTTTTGGGCTGGAATCAGGGGCAATCATCTTGCTTTAACCCGCGATTCGCCTTCCAGGTGTTGCCAAAGGGCTTTTAACCCTTTATAATTGCGGCCGGAAGCTTCCCAAACTCTTTCTTTACTGGCGCAGTGTTTGATAAACCGGAACTGCCCCGACTTTGAAAGTTCAGGGCGGGTAGCTTTCAACGACTGGCTACTGACAGAGAAGCGTCAGGCGCCGGTTGATGTATCTTATCCGACTGGAGAAATCACACACATGAGTCAAGAAGATGCCCGCGACGGGCAGTCACAGAGCCAAGAGGAGGCGAACGACGCCAACGAAGAAATGTCGATGGAAGCCTTGCTGGAACAGGAAGGGGTTACCTTTGACCTGCCCCGCCCGGGAGATATCCGCACGGGTGTAATCGCCAGCGTGGCCAACGATGAAATTCTGGTGAGTATTGGCGCCAAGTCTGAAGGCGTCATTCCCAACCGCGAACTCGCCCAGTTGAGCGCCGAAGAACGCGCCAAGCTGACGGTGGGCAGCGAAATTACCGTCTATGTCATCAGCCCGGAAAGCCGCCAGGGAACCTTGCTGCTCTCCTATACCCGCGCCATGGAAGAAGATGATTGGCTCCAGGCGGAAGAAATGATGAAGAAGAAGGACGCCCACGAAAGCACGATTGAAGGCTTCAACAAGGGCGGCCTGATTGTCAACGTCCAGCGCCTGCGCGGCTTTGTGCCGGCTTCGCAAATTGGCAACGCCCGCCGCATGTCTTACCAGGGCGACACCCCCGAAGCGCGCTGGGGCAAAATGGTTGGCGAGCCGATTGTCGTGCGCATCATTGAAGTGGACCGCGAACGCCGCCGCCTGATCCTCTCTGAAAAAGCCGCCTCCTCCGAATCCCGTGAAGCCCTCAAAGAGCGCTTGCTGGACGAATTGGAAGTGGGCGAAACCCGCACCGGCCGGGTGACCAGCCTGGCCACCTTTGGCGCATTCGTCAACATCAATGGCGCCGATGGCCTGGTGCATCTCTCTGAAATCTCCTGGGAACACATCAACCATCCCAGCGAAGCCCTGGAAGTGGGCCAGGAAGTGAACGTCAAAATCATCAGCCTCGACAAAGAGCGCAAGCGCATTGGCCTGTCCATCCGGCAGTTGGCCAACGACCCGTGGGACAAGCACGTGGAAGCCTACCAGGTCGGCCAGCTTGTGGAAGGCAACATCACCCGCCTGACCAAGTTTGGCGCCTTTGCCCGCATTGACGACAACCTCGAAGGCCTGATACACGTTTCTGAATTGAGCGAACGCCGGGTGGAACACCCCAAGGAAGTCGTGAAGGAAGGCGACACCCTCACCCTGCGCATCATCAAGATTGACAACGAGAACCGCCGCATTGGTTTGAGCCTGCGCAAGGTCGAATCGCTGGAATACAGCGACACCGACTGGGAAATGGTGTTGGCCGAAATCGATGTAGAAGATGATGGCGCCGAAGCTGTAGCCGAGACCGTGACTGAAGAAACCGAGGACAGCATGGCGACCGAGATGGACGCCGTGGTGGCCGAAGCGGAACCGGAAATCGAAGCGGCCAGCGCAGACGAGCCGGAGATTGAGCCGGAAGCCGAGGCTGAACCAGAGGCCGAAGCCGCCAGCGAAGACGAACCGGAAGCCTGACCCACAGCATTTTGAAACCCAAAAGACGCTCCCTTACCCGGAGCGTCTTTTCTTTTGCCAACCCCGAATGGTACAGATGGCTTATCTTAGAGTTTTGTAAATCATTCCTATGGAGGGCGGCGGCCGGGCAAGTTCTGGTAGAATCAAACCCAATCTTGACCGAATTACTGGTAGTGAAGTACGGAACGGCTAACGACTCAGGAGGCCCGCGTTGTCTGGCATGGAGCGATTGACCCAACGAGCCCGGCGAGTGCTCAGTCTGGCACATCAGGAAGCTGAACGCCTGCGCCACAATTACATCGGCACCGAGCACCTGCTGCTCGGCCTCATTCGCGAAGAGGGCGGCGTGGCCGCCCGCGTACTGCGCGAGCTGGGCCTCGAAGCGCCCCGGGTCGAGGAAATCGTCGAGAAGCTCACCCGCCCCGGCCAATACACCGGCGGAAAAATAGACCTCTCGCCCGGCACCCAGCAGGTCCTCCAATACGCTTTTGAAGAAGCCCAGGAAATGGGCAACTCGTACGTCAGCACCGAGCATTTGCTGCTCGGCCTGGTGCGCTATGGCGATGGCATCGCCCTGAATGTGCTGCGCAAACTGGGCGTAACGCCGGAGCAAATCCGCCGCCAGACGCGCCGCGTGTTGCAGGAAAGCGGCCCGCCGCGCCGCGGCAGCAGCCCCAGCAGCACCCGCCGCCCGGCCAAGCAGGAAAAACGCCCGGCCAAAACCCCGATGATTGACCAACTCGCCACCGACCTGACAACCCAGGCCGAAGAAGGCAAGCTCGACCCGGTGATTGGCCGCCAGATGGAAATTGAACGCGTGATCCAGATTCTGGCACGCCGCACCAAGAACAACCCGGCCCTGATCGGCGAACCGGGCGTGGGCAAGACCGCCATTGTGGAAGGCCTGTCGCAGCGCATCGTGGATGGCGACGTGCCTGCCCCGCTGCTCGGCAAGCGCGTGTTGCAGTTGGATGTCGGCTCGCTGGTGGCGGGTACGATGTACCGCGGCCAGTTTGAAGAACGCCTCAAGAAGGTGATTGACGAACTGAAAGCCAGCGGCGCGATTCTGTTTATTGACGAAGTCCACATGCTGGTGGGCGCCGGTGCGGCTGGCTCCTCGGTGGATGCGGCTAACATCCTCAAGCCGGCGCTCTCACGCGGCGAGTTGCAGGTGATTGGCGCCACCACGCTGGACGAGTACCGCAAGCACATCGAAAGCGATTCGGCGCTCGAACGGCGTTTCCAGCCGATTCTGGTTGAAGAACCGACGATTGAACAGACGATTGATATCCTGCGCGGTGTACGCGGAGCCTATGAAGAGCACCACCGCCTGGTCATCAGCGATGATGCCCTGGAAGCCGCGGCGCGCCTCTCGGCCCGCTATGTGACCGAACGCTTCCTGCCCGACAAGGCGATTGACCTAATTGACGAATCCTCCTCGCGGGTGCGGATGTACAAAAGCCCAGCCGCCCAGCAGGCCAAAGAAGTTACCAGCCAGCTCAAGGGCGTGCGCGACGAACTGCGCCTCGCCGAAGACAACAGCGAAGAAGCCGCCCTGGCCAGCCTGCAGGAACGCGAAGACCAGCTGGAAGGCGAACTGGAACGACTGCGCACCCACTGGGACCGTGAAAACAGCCCGATTGTGACCGTGGACGACATCGCCGAATTGATTGCGATGTGGACCGGCGTGCCGGTGATGCAGATTGCGCAGGAAGAATCTGAACGCCTGCTGCACATGGAAGAAGAACTGCGGCATGCCATTGTGGGGCAGGAAGAAGCGGTCGAGGCCATCTCCAAGGCCGTGCGCCGCGCCCGGGCCGGCCTGAAAGACCCGCGCCGCCCGATTGGCTCGTTCATCTTCCTCGGCCCGACCGGCGTCGGCAAGACCGAACTCACCAAGGCCCTCGCCAGCTATATGTTCGGCAGCGAAGAAGCCCTGATTCAACTGGATATGTCTGAATTCATGGAACGCCACAGCGTCAGCCGCCTGGTGGGCGCCCCGCCCGGATACGTAGGCTACGAAGAGGCCGGTCAACTGACCGAAGCCCTGCGCCGCCGCCCGTACTCGATTGTGGTGTTTGACGAAATCGAAAAGGCGCACCCCGAAGCACACAACATGTTGCTGCAAATCATGGAAGAAGGTCACCTGGCGGATGCCAAAGGCCGCAAGGTGGACTTCCGCAATGCCATCATCATCATGACCAGCAACATCGGGGCGGACATGATCATGCGCAACACCAGTCTGGGCTTCAACCTGCCAGCGGATGCAGAACAGGAAGAGAAACTCTCCTACCGCGACATGCGCAAGAAACTGACCGACTCGCTGCGGCGGGTGTTCCGGCCGGAGTTTATCAACCGGGTCGATTCGGTGATTGTGTTCCGGGCGCTGACCAAGGAAAACATCCACGAAATCGTGAGCCTGGAACTGAACAAGGTCGCCACCCGGCTGGCCGAGACCAGCATCGTGCTGGAACCGACCCCGGCCGCAATTGAGTTGCTGGCCGAGATGGGCTACGACCGCGAGTTCGGGGCGCGGCCGCTCAAGCGCGTGATTCAGCAGAAAATCGAAGACCGCCTGTCGGATGGACTGCTCTCCGGCGATTTTGAAGAAGGCGATACGGTGGTGGTGGACCAGGAAATGGGCGAGGACCAGCCGGAAATCACCCTGACCCGCAAAAAGGTCAAGAAGACTCGCAAGAAGAAGGACGAGCCGGAAGCCACCCCGGCGGCGTAAACGAAACAGCAAAGAACTCTCGCCAGATGGCGGGAGTTCTTTTTTATCAGGGCAGCGTGGCGATGCTCCCAGTGAAGACGACTGAAATATTTACTCAGTCGGGATTCCTCCCTTCGACTACGCTCAGGGCAAGCGCTGGCCGAGCGCTGCTTCGCAGCGTCGGCTTCTAGGAATGACAAGCGGGCGTTTTCCTGTATAATATCCGAACAAATGTACAGTAATCTTTGGGAGTGAGCGTCATGGCAAAAACCCGTTCGGTCTTCGTGTGCCAGAGCTGCGGCAAAACCTCGCCGCGCCAGATGGGCAAATGCACCGCCTGTGGCGAATACAACACCTATGTGGAAGAAATCATCGCCGCGCCCTCGGCCAAGGCCGCCCCGCGCGGTCTGGGGGCGCGCAGCGCGCCGCGCAAATTGTCTGAAATCCAGAGCGATGGCGAAGACCGCCTGCCGCTTTCGATTGGCGAGTTCGCCCGCGTGCTGGGCGGCGGCGTGGTGCCCGGCTCGATTGTGCTGATTGGCGGCGACCCGGGCATCGGCAAGTCCACCCTGCTGTTACAGGCCGCCATGGAAATGGCGCGTGACCATACTACCCTGTACGTCAGCGGCGAAGAGTCCGAGCACCAAATCAAGATGCGCGCCACCCGCCTGCTGCGCCAGCAGGAACGCCCGGAAACCGACCTGCCGGATGCGCTCTATCTGGTAACTGAAACCAACCTGGAGGTGATTCTGGAGCATGTGCAGGCCACCGCCCCGACCCTGCTGATTGTCGACTCGATTCAAACGACCTACACCACCGAAGTCGAATCCAGCGCCGGCTCGGTGACCCAGGTGCGCGAATGTTCCTCACGCCTGCGCGAGCTGGCCAAGAACAACGGCGTGGCGGTCTTCCTCATCGGGCATGTCACCAAGGAAGGCACCATCGCCGGGCCACGCGTGCTGGAGCACATCGTGGATACGGTGCTGTACCTGGAGGGCGACCGCTTTGGCGCTTACCGCCTGTTGCGCTCAGTGAAGAACCGCTTTGGCCCCACCAGCGAGGTGGGCGTGTTTGAGATGCAGGAACGCGGTATGGTGGAAGTCAGCAACCCCTCGGAGGCCTTCCTCGCCGAGCGCATGGTGAACGCCCCCGGCTCGGCGATTGCGGTCACGATGGAAGGCACCCGCCCGCTGCTGGTGGAAGTGCAGGGCCTGACCAGCGCCACCCAGTTCGGCAATGCCCGCCGCACCGCCAACGGGGTGGACTTCAACCGCCTGCTGCTCACCACCGCCGTGCTCACCCGCCGTATGGGGCTGGGGCTGGGCGAGCAGGATGTGTTCGTGAATGTCATCGGCGGGCTGAAAATCGGCGAGCCGGCCGCCGACCTGGCGGTGGCGGCCGCGATCGCGTCCTCGCTGAAAGACCAGCCGGTCAAGGCCGATACGGTGCTGATTGGCGAAGTGGGGCTTTCCGGCGAGTTGCGGCAGGTCAGCCAGATGCCGGCCCGCCTGCGCGAGGCCAGCAAGCTGGGCTTCAAGCGCGCTGTGGTGCCCAAGCGCATCCGCAAGGGCGAGGCGTGGCCGGAGGGGATTGAGGTGGTGGAAGTGCGCACGCTGCGCCAGGCGCTGGAAGAGGGCCTGGTGGCGGGGACGTCTAAATAATCTCCTGTCAAGTAAGACTACTCAAGCGTCCAGGGGCGGAAGATACGCAGTAGCGTGGGGCGGGTTTAAGGATGCGTAGCATCCCAACCTGCCCCTACTGTTCAGGTACAAAACTCTCACCCGCCAAACCCCGCCCCGAATTCGCACAAATGGGGTAAATTAACGCCATTGGCCTGATTCACCACACACAAGGAGAGTAGAGATGCAGGAGAGTTTCATCCAGAGCGTGCTGTTGCCGCTCGCCATTGTCTTCATCATGGTCGCCCTGGGCATGACCCTCACCCTGGCCGACTTCCGGCGGGTGCTGTCGCAGCCCAAACAGGTCACCATTGGCCTGCTGTGCCAGATGGTACTGCTGCCGATCCTCGGCTTTGGGGTCGCCAGCCTGTTCGGCCTGCCGCCGGTGTACGCCGTCAGCATCATTCTGCTGGCGGCCGCACCGGGGGGTACGACCTCCAACATGATTGTGCACGCCGCAGAAGGCGACCGGGCGCTTTCCGTCACCCTGACGGCCCTTTCCAATTCGCTGGCGTGGCTCACCATGCCCTTCCTGCTCAGCCTTGGCATCCGCCAGTTTGGCGGCAGCGGCGAACTCTCCGATTTCCCGGTCGGTGACCTGATGGTACAGGTGGCGGCGCTCACGATTGTGCCAGTATTGCTGGGCATGGGCATCCGCAAATGGAAGCCGGACTTTGCCGAGAACAGCAAGCGCATCACCAAGATCCTGGCAGCCGCCTTCCTGTTCCTCATCATCATCGCCCTCGTCGTCCAGAACTGGGACACCATCGTCACCGACGGGCCGCGCTTCGCCCCGGCCTTCATCGTGCTCAATCTGGCCGCCCTGGCGATGGGCTATTTTGTGCCGCGCGCCCTGGGCATTAATGAGGTGCAATCCAGCACCATCAGCATTGAGGCCGGCATGCAGAACGGCACCATCGCCATCACCATCGCGCTGGCCGTCCTCGGCAACAGCGAGATGTCGGTCATCCCCGGCCTGTATTCCATCTGGATGTTCATAACCGGCTTCGGGCTGGCCGCCTGGCTGGCGCGCCGCAACACCGCCAACCAAACCGCTACAGCCTGATTCCAGAAACATTTTCCGCAAACAGCCGTCCTCTGGGCGGCTGTTTTTTTGTTCGGAGAGTATCCAGCCCCGCCTATCGAAACTGGAAACTCCTTTTACCCCGGTTTGCTTGACCGCACCGCAATAAGCGATTACAAACAAGGGCGGATTTGACCATGCGTACCTCAACCCTCACCCCCCTCCAAAAACACAACTTCCACCACCTGTATTGGGATGTATTCTACTGGGGCGTACTGGCTGGCAGTACGCTGGCCTTTCTGCCGGTGTTCCTGGCGCGCCTGGAAGCCACTACCTTTGAAGTCGGTCTGCTGACGGCCGGGCCGGCGGTGGTCAGTATCCTGCTCGCCACCCTCGCCGGGCGCTTCATGCGCGGCCGCGACATGGTGCGCCTGACCTGGATTACTGCCATCATCCATCGCCTCGGCTATCTGGTGCTCATCCCGTTGCCGTGGCTGCTGGGCCAGAGCGGGCAGGTATGGGCCGCCCTCGGCCTGACGCTGATTTTCTCGCTGCCGGGCACCGTGATTTCGATTTCCTTCAACGCCATGTTCGCCGATTTGGTCGCCGCCGAGTGGCGGCCGCATGTGGTCGGGCGGCGCAACGCCCTCTTGAGTTTGAGTATGACCCTCGGCACGCTCGGTTGCGGCTGGCTGCTGGATAGCCTGCCCTTCGCCCTCAACTACCAGGTGGTCTTCGCCATCGGCGCTGTAGGCGCGGCTTTGAGTACCTATCACCTGCTACGGCTCAAGCCGGTGAATGACACCCCGGTCCGGTTTGGCATCCCGCTGCGCGATTTCGCCCGCCAGGGCTGGGTGCTGATGGGGGACGCGGTGCGCACGCCCACTGGCCTGCGCTACCTGCTGCGCCAGAGCGGACAAACCCTGATTCGGTTTGACCTGCTCAAAACCCCGTTTGGGCCGTTCATGCTGGCCTACCTGATTTTCTATACCTTCCAGTACATCTCAGTACCCATCTTTCCCTTATTTTTCGTAGAAACCCTCCACCTCACGGATGGCGTCATCAGCCTGGGGTATGCGGTCTTTCACCTGGCGATGATGGCCAGTTCCATGGCGCTCGGCTGGGTGAATGCGCGCGTGAACAGCCACCGCGTGCTGACCATCAGTGTGGTGCTGTATTGTGTGTATCCGCTGTTTATGGGGTTTGCTCAAGATACTTTTATGGTCATTCTGGCTTCCCTGCTGGGCGGGTTGGTGTGGGGAATTGCCAATGGCCAGATGGTCAGCGCCCTGATGGACCGCGTGCCGGAAGATGACCGCCCGGCCCACATGGCCCTGCATCATCTCGTATTGAATGTCGGCATTCTGGGGGGATCGTTTATTGGCCCGTTTGTGGGGCAATTCTTCGGCCTGCGCGGCGCTGTACTGACCGGAGCCGCCCTGCGCGTGGTGGCCGGGCTGGTGCTGGGTGTGCTGGCGCGGCCACACAAAGCGGCTGACCCAGCCCCCTCGGTTTAGCCGAGGCGCGCCGCCAGCAGCGGCACGAACATCTCCTCGGGGTGCAGGCCACCATGCCGCCCCACCAGCCAATCTTCACGCGCATGCCACCAGAGGAACGCATCCCCGCGCGGCAGCAACACCAAATCGCCAATGCGGGTGAGGATGTCTTCATGAAAGGGCGGCGGGCCAAAGAGCCCGGCATGCAGGGCGTTGACCGATTCCAGCACAATAAACTGATTGGGCCAGGTTTTTTCGATGTACTCGCGCACGGCTTCCAACTGCCCGGGCCGCACATACAAAAACGGCAGGCGGTTCTCGCCCGCCCACAGCAAGACGCGCCGCGCCAGGGCAGGGTGATTGCGCAGCATGTAGTGCGGGTCGCCGGTGCGGGTCAGCAGGCCGCCGTGATCGGCAGTGAGGATGAAGAGCGTGTCCTTGCGGGCGGCCGGGCTTAAATCATTGAAGAGGTAGCGGTCCAGCGCCTGGCTGAAGTGAGCGAACTCGGCGCGCGGCTGGGCGGCATCCGGCCCGTAGAAATGCGAAAGCGTGTCCACCTCGCTCCAGTAGGCCCAGATATACATCGGCGCGCCGGGGGCAGCTTCCAAGCGCTGGCGCAGGGCGAGGCTGAACTCGGCCGGGGTGAAAAACGATTGCCGCTCGGCGGCCGGAAACAACATCCGCGACAGGCTGGAATAGGCGATGCTGTGATGGTGGTAGGTATAGGTCGGGATGCCGTGCGCGGCCAGATGCGCATCCAGCGTGGGCAGCGGCAGAAATGTCGCCGGGTCAAAACCGGCCTCGGTGGTCAGGTCACCATGCTGGCCGCGAAACGCAATCGGGTGAAAGCTGATCATGTTCGCCACCAGGTTGTAGTCGCGCAACCACATCTCGTAGCCGGTAATGCCGTGGGCGGCCGGGGCGGCGCCGCTCCACAGGGCGGTAAGGGCCGCGGCGGTGGTGCTGGGGGCGATGGAAGTCAGCGGAGCCAGCATACCCTCGGCCTGCAACCGCTGCCACAGGGGGCTGTCCGGCAGCCACTCCTGAAAACGATGCAGGGCGAGCGAATCCATCACCAGGAGCACCACCCGCCGGGCGCCAGCCGCCAATTCGGCCAGGCCGGGCGTGGTCAGCGGCCCGCTACCAAAGGGTGGCGCGCCGAGAGCGGCGGCCACCGAACCGGGCAGGTTGACAATCGAGCCGCCGGCATAGGCGGGGGCCTGCAAATCATCCGGCAACGGCAACTCCGGCAGACGGGTCTGGCGCAGGGCGGGCAACAGGTCAGGGGAGTGGTCAGGCATGGGTGGGTTCTCGTTTATTGAGGATTGGGGGGAGTTATAGCACCAGCCCGAGGGCCAGCAGCAGGCTGTAGCGCAAAGCCAGCGTAGCAGTCTGACCCAGCACGGCGTTCAGCGGCGGCCCCGCCAGCCCGCCGCGCAACGTGCGCAGCAGTTTCAGCCCGCCGGGCAGGGACAGCCAGGCCAGCAACGCCCAGCGGCTACCCCAGCCCAGGCCGGCAATTGCCAGCGGTGCAAAAAAGGCCAGCGCCAGCATCAGGGCATATTCGGCTTCGGCCGCGCCGCGGCCAAAGCGCACCGCAATGTTCGTGCGGCCTCCCGCCCGGTCAGTCTCCACATCCCGGATGTTATTGACCACCAGGATATTGACAATCAGCCCACCGACCGCTGCGCCGGCCAGCCAGGCCGCCGCTGGCAGATGACCGCCAGCGACATAAGCCGTGCCGCCCACCGCCACCAGCCCGAAAAAGATGAACACGAAAATATCGCCCAACCCATTATAGGCCAGCGGGTACGGCCCGGCGGTATAGGCAATGCCCGCCAGAATGGAAAGCAACCCGATGACCAGCAGCGACCAGCCGCCCACAAAAATCAGGTACACACCGGCCAACGCCGCCAGCCCAAAAGCCAGCGCCGCCCCGGCCCAAACCTGGCGCGGGGTGAGCAGGCCAGCCTGGGTGACGCGGGTCGGGCCGAGGCGCCGCTCGTTGTCCGTGCCGCGCTTGAAATCTGCCACATCATTGACGAGGTTGGTGCCAATTTGTATCAACAGAGCCCCAAGCAGGGCGGCCAGCGCCGCCAGCGGCCGGAAACTGCCGCCAGCAAACGCCAGCGCCGCTCCTACCAGCACCGGAGCCAGGGCCGCGGGCAAGGTGCGCGGCCGAATCGCCAGCCACCAGCGCGCCACCGGGCCGGGTGGCGATAAAATCGTCTCAGTCATTAAACACTCCCATTGGTGAAGATGGGGGGATTATAACGGCTGGTCGCGCCGGCCGCGACTGTGCATTTCGGCGGCATTCCCGCCACCCGCGAACTGCAAACCCCGCCGGAACTGAATCATTCGCCAGATGAGCGGTGGATTAAAACATGCCGCGCCAGCGCGGATTTCTTTAAGCCTGTACCCCCATCGCTGGCACTATACCCCCTACTGGCGAGATTCACCGCCATATATGGCCTGTGGATAACTTTCACCCCCTATGGCTGGCGAGCAGTTGGCTGGCCGGCAGCAGCCAGCGCGACCGGGGTACGCGCGCTCAAAGTTTTAACATTCGCCAATCTTAAAATTTTTGATTCTTTTAGGCTGGCGTAGGCTGGGCGTATTGCTGATTCAAAATCCGTCTGCTACAATTTGGTTCCCAAGACACACACCGAGCTATGCACGGCCCCAGTTTCACACCACGGGGCCGCCCGCCGGAAACCTCACAATTCAGCATCCACAGCCCCTTTTCCCAACGCGTGAGGCGCGCGTCCGGCTTGTTTGATGTTGCAATTTACCGGCGCATAGCAGGACGTTTTGAGGAGGAGCGCAGGATATGGACCCCAAGCAAGCATGGCAGGCAGTATTGGGTCAGCTCCAAATGGAGATGGCCAAAGCGACGTACGACACCTGGGTACGCGAAACCCATTTTATCGCCTTCGAAGATGGGATGTATCTGGTCGGCGTGCAGAACGCCTACGCCCGTGACTGGCTGGAAAGCCGCCTCACCAGCACGGTCACCCGTCACCTCACCGGCATTTTAAACCGTAGCGTGGAAGTGCAGTTCAAAGTGTGGCACGAGGCCCCCGGCCCTACCGGCCAACCGGTGGTGGAAGCCGCCAGCGAGCCGGAAGAAGACGGCCTGCCGGTCACCATCACCAGCAACACCCTTAACCCGCGTTATACCTTCGTCAATTTCGTGGTTGGCGCCAGCAACCGGTTGGCGCACGCCGCTTCACAGGCCGTGGCCGAAAGCCCGGCGCGGGCCTACAACCCGCTGTTCCTGTATGGGGGCGTGGGGCTGGGCAAGACCCACTTGCTGCACGCCATCGGCAATGCCGCCACCCAGCAGGGCTTGCAGGTGCTGTACGTCTCCTCCGAGGAATTTACCAACGATCTCATCAACGCCATCCGCAGCCACAAGACCCAGGCTTTCCGTGAAAAGTACCGCCGCATTGATGTGCTGCTGATTGACGACATTCAATTTATTGCGGGCAAGGAATCAACCCAGGAAGAATTCTTCCATACCTTCAACACCCTGCACGGCCAGAACAAACAGATTGTAATTTCATCTGACCGGCCGCCGAAGGCGATGAACACCCTGGAAGAACGCCTGCGTTCGCGCTTTGAGTGGGGCCTGACGGCCGATATCCAGCCGCCGGATTTTGAAACCCGCCTCGCCATCCTGCGGGCCAAAGCCGAACGCAGTGGCCGCCCGGTGCCGGCCGAAATCCTCGAAACCATCGCCCAGCGCATGCAGTCCAACATCCGCGAACTGGAAGGCGGCCTCAACCGCATTCTGGCCTACGCCGATTTGCGCGGCATGCCACTCTCGACCCAACTGGTGGAAACCGCCCTGGCCGATATGCTGCCCCAACGGCGCGAACTGGACCCCGAGCGGGTGGTGGAAGCCGTTGCCCAGGTCTTTGGCGTGAGCGTGGGCGAACTGCGCGAGCGCAACCGGGCGCGCCAGATTGCCCTGCCACGCCAGGTGGCTATGTACCTGCTGCGCGAAGAAGCCCAGATCAGCCTGCCCCAGATTGGCGAAGTGCTGGGTGGCCGCGACCACACCACCGTGATGTACGGTTGCGACAAAGTGGCCGATATGCTGGAACAGGACGACCGCTTCCGCCGCCAGGTAGTGGATGCTCGTGACCTGATTTACGGAAAGGCCGCCGTGCAGGCCCAGCCCAGTTGGTAAACCCCAATTGAAAAAACGCCTCCGCCTAATTGGCCGGGGGCGTTTTTCTTTTTAGGAGTCGGGGTGTACAATCAAGTCTATGCAAGGTCGCGCCCTCTGGCTGCTCCCTCTTTGTGCTCTATTGCTGGCCGCCTGTGGCGCGCTGGCCTATCCCGCCAGCGCGCCGTATGAGGACGCGCAGGCCACCGCGGTCGCGTCTACCCCGGCCTACGAACCCAGCCCGCTACCGGAGCAACCTGCCAGCCCCACGCCCGCGTCAGCCCGACCCAGCGCTACTGCCCTGCCGCCCACGCCCCAACCGGCGGCCACCCAAACTCTGGCCTTTTTTATACTGCCTTCGCCCACCGCATCCGGCGGCACGCCTTTCCCCATCATCACGATTGCTCCAATTTTTCTCAGCCCCCTGCCTGATACCGGCGGTGGCGAGGAGCCTACGCCGCCCATTTTTATCCCCGTAACTGGCAATGAAACACCGGAGCCAGTTGCCACGCCGGATGTGGTTTCACAGGTTGAGAACCAGCTCAAAGACATCAATGACCAGCTGACCAGCGGCCGCCTCGCCTATGACCCGCCCGAACAACTGGCGGTGGGTGAAACCACCATCCTGCGGGTCGGGCTGGTGCCGCTGCTGGGCCAGAGCGAACCCAGCGTGGATGCCACCCTGGCGGTTGACCTGAACACCGAAGTGGAAGACCTGGAAACCGCCACTATCGCCACCTCGCTGGTGATGGAAGCCAGCCTCTCCGGCGACCCGGGGGCGTTTGCCATCCGCCAGTTGCACCAAAACCCGCGCCAACTGATTGCCGCCGATGAATCAACCCAATGGGCCTGGGAAGTGACCGCCCTGCGCCCCGGCACGCATAATCTGACCCTGACCATCTCGGTCGTGCTGGATGTGGGCGGTGTGAGCGAAACCCGCAGTAAAACCTACTCCAATGATATTGAGGTCAGAGTCAACCCGGCCATCACCGGCGGTTACCTGCTGGGGTTGTACTGGCTGCCGCTGCTGGTGCTGGCAGCCATCGGCGCCGGGCTGACCATCCGCCAGTTGCGCTTCCGCGCTACCAAGCGTAGTTTGCTGGCCGCCCTGGCCGCCGCCCCGCCGGAAGAAGGCCAGCGTTATATCTTCGTTTCTTACTCCCACCGCGACGAGCGTTTTGTCATCCCGCTGGCGCGCGACCTGATGGGCCGCGGCATCCGCATCTGGCTGGACCAGCGCGAAATCATCGCTGGCGAAGATTGGATGCAACAACTGGAAGAAGGCTTGAAAGAAACAGATGCCCTGCTGGTGGTGCTCAGCCCCCGCTCAGTCGCCTCTAAGTATGTGATGCAGGAAGTCGCCGCGGCCCAGGCCGCCAAAAAACCGGTCTTCCCCATCATGTACAAGACCTGCGACCTGCCGCCCAACTTAAGCCCGATTCATTTTGTGGATTTCCGCAGCGATGTACCCAGCGCGCTGGATACCCTGGTGGGCAACCTCACCCAGGCCGGTTACCGCCAACCCTGACAAGCCCGGTTACAATTGGCGCTTATGGGTCGCCGCATACTTTTCATTCTGATTAGGTTTCTTTTTCAGGTTCTCACCCGTTTTGAAATCCACGGCCAGCACAACCTGCCTGCAACCGGCGGGGCGCTGGTGGTCATCAACCATCTCGGGCGGCTGGATGCCGGCATTCTGTTCGTCAGTCTGCCGCGCCATGACACCACCGGCTGGGTTGCCGAGAAGTACCAGCGCTCGGCCATCATGCGCCTGATTGTCTGGCTGCTGGATGGCATCTGGATAAACCGCTTTGAGACCGACCGCAAAGCCCTCAAAACCGGCGTGGACTGGCTGAAAAACGGCCACATACTGGGCATTGCCCCAGAGGGCACCCGCACCGCCACCGGGGCGCTGATGGAAGGCAAGCCCGGGGCGGCCTATGTGGCCGATATGGCTGGCGTACCGGTCATCCCGGCCGGCATCGTCACCCCACCGGATGTCGTCCGCAAGGCGCTGACCTTCCGGCGGCCGCCCGTCTCCATCACCTACGGCGAGCCGTTCCAATTGCCGCCGCTGGAGCGCAGCCGCCGCGAAGCGATGCTGGCCGAGCACACCCTTGAAATCATGTGTCGGATTGCGGTCCTGCTGCCGCCGGAACTGCACGGCGTGTACGCCGACCACCCACGCCTGCAGGCGTTGCAGGCAGAAAACCAACCCTATACAGGGCAGGAAATAGATTAAAAGCCTGTATAATTGAACAATTGTAAGGTTTTTGCAAGGCCGAGGAGAAGCCCGGTATGACCGCTGATACCAATACCATCCGCCACCTGCAGCAGGAGAACATCCGCCTGCGGGCCGATAACAACTCCCTCAAGGATTATGTCACGCGCCTGCAGAACGCCATCCGCGCCCTCACCGCCCTGCAACACCAGCTGGACCACATCCGGCCCGACACCAACGTCTTTGAACTTATTCAGAACATCCTCAAAGCCGCCCTGGCGGCCGTAGATTCGGAAGATGGCTCGCTGGCTCTGCTGGACGAAGAGAGCAAGCAACTGGTGTTTGTCGAGGTCATCGGCACCTCGCGCGATAAACTGCTCAATTTCCGCATGCCCGCCAACCAGGGCATTGCCGGCTGGACGGTGATGAACCGCAAGCCGCGTATGGTGGAAGACAGCCGCAAGGAACAGGCCTTCTCACCCCAGGTGGATAAAATGACCGGCCTGCAAACCAACTCACTCATCTGCGTCCCTTTGCTGGATGGCCAACGCCCGCTCGGCACACTGGAAGTGGTCAATACCCGCAGCGGCCGGCCGTTTAACCAGTCTGACCTGGAACTGATGATGCTGGTCAGCAAGCTGGCTTCGTTGGCCATCCTCGGCGCTGAAAAAGCGCAGGGCTAACAGCCCGGCAATGCCCCTCACCCGCGCCCTGGCGCAAAAAATTTCCGACTACAACAACCCGAATTCCCTCGGCTCCCGCTGGCGTGCCCGGCGGGTCGCGCCGCTGCTGGAGTTGATTCAGGCCGCGCATGCCAAACACGGCGGCGTCCGGCTGGCCGATATCGGCGGCACACCCGGCTACTGGAAGATCCTCCCGCCCGGGTTTCTGACGCAACACAACGTCCACATCACCCTCATCAACCTGCCGGGCAGCCAGCCGCCCGCCCTGCCAGGCTCTTTTGAATTTGTGGCCGCAGATGCCTGCGACCTCTCGCAGTTCCCGGACCACGCCTTCCACATTGCCCATTCGAATTCGGTACTGGAGCATGTGGGCGATTGGGGGCGCATGCAGCAGTTTGCCAGCGAAGCCCGGCGGGTCGCGCCGGCTTACTTCGTCCAGACGCCCAACTACTGGTTTCCAGTCGAACCGCACGCCATGACGCCCTTCTTCCACTGGCTGCCCCGGCCGGCCCGGGTGTGGCTGGTGCAACGCGCCGCCCTCGGCCACTGGCGCAAAGCGGGGGATGCGGCCGAGGCGCAGCAGATTGTTGACAGCGCCCGCCTGCTGAAGCGTGCCCAATTGGCGACCCTCTTTCCGGATGCCACACTGCTGACTGAACGCCTGCTGGGGCTGGCGAAATCCTTCGTGGCGTTGCGCCGCGCGGTTTAGAACCAGTGCCTTAAACTTCCCAGCCCGCCTGGGAAGGATTTCCTTGTTGCTTCCACCCCGAAGTGCAATAATCCAATTGCACCGCACTACGGGAAAGGAGCACGAGATGAACGAGCAGGAATTCACGGTTACGTTTTGGGGCGTGCGCGGCAGTTACCCGGCCCCCGGCCCGGACACCACCCACATCGGCGGCAATACCACCAGCGTTGAAGTCCGCGCCAGTGGCCGCACGCTGATACTGGATGCGGGAACCGGAATCATCGGCCTGGGACGGCAACTCAACCAGCGGGCGGCCACCAGCGGCCAGGCCCCGCAGGCGACCCTGCTCTTCACCCACATGCATCACGACCACACCCAGGGCTTCCCTTTCTTCTCGACCGCCTACCACCCGGCCGCCCGGCTGCACATTTTTGGGCCAGCGGCCTTTGACCGCAGTCTGGCAGAGGTGCTGGGGCAAACGATGGTGCCGCCGAACTTTCCGCTGACTCTCAAGGACATGAATGCCAGCATGGATATTCATGAACTGGGGCAAACCGATGTGCTGCGGTTCGAGGCCGGAGAAAGCGCGCCGCGGGCGCTGCACTTCAGCGATGCCCTGCAGCCCGCCAGCCCGGAAAGTGTGCAGGTGCGCCTGATGCGCTCCTACGCGCACCCCGGCACGGTGCTGCTCTACCGGATTGAGCATCTGGGCAAGGCGTTTGTGTTCGCCAGCGATACCGAAGGCTACGTTCACACCGACCGCCGCCTGGCGACCTTCGCCCTGAAGGCCGACCTGCTAGTGCACGATGCCCAGTACAGTGAAGCGCATTACCTGGGGTTGGTGCGCGGCCTGCCAGCCACCCAGGGCTACGGCCACTCCACCCCGCGCATGGCCGCCGAGGTGGCGCTTGCGGCCGAGGCTAAACTGCTGGCGCTCACCCACTACGACCCGACTTACACGGATGAACAGGTGGACGAATTGGTAACCTGTGCCCGGCGCGACTTCCCGAACAGCATCGCCGCCCGCGAGGGGCTCACGCTGGACCTGCTGCAGCCGGAAGCAGACCCCGTCTTGCTACAGCAACCAGCCACAATCGCGGCCGAATGATGATTGACCCAACCGCGCGACCCCGGTAAGATTGGAGTCGCCGGTTGGGTCACCCGGCTGAATGGAAAGTGGGAACTGCTGATGTTGAACACACCGCACATCGATTTAAGCCGCGTGGATTTGTTCAAAGGACTGGACGATGCCGCGCTGGAATGGGTGCAGGCGCGCCTGACCAGCAAAACCTTTGCCACCCATTCCATGATTCTCACGCAAGGCCAACCCGGCGAAGTGGTGTACCTGATTGTCTCCGGCACAGTGAAAGTCTTCAGCACCGCCCGCGATGGCGCAGAAGTCATCATCTCGGTGCTGGGCGCCGGCGACACGGTAGGCGAAATGAGTATGATTGACAGCACCGGCCGTTCAGCCAGCGCCATCACGCTCGAAACCAGCGAAATCCTGTGGATGAATCGCAGCGATTTTCAGGAAGCGCTGGAACGTTTTCCGCGGGTGAGCCGGAATCTGAACATGATTATGAGCTGGCGGCTGCGCTTCAGTACCGACTTAATCCAGTCGCTGGCAACGCTGGATGTGAACGGGCGGGTGGCGCGCCAGATCCTGGCCTTCGCCCAGAAATACGGCCAGCCCGACGCCGGCGGCCACACCCTCATCCCCATTCGCCTCAATCAGAGCGAAATCGCCGACCTGGTAGGCGCCTCGCGCAAACGCGTGAACCAGGTGATGGTGCATTTCAAACGCCAGAATCTGATTGCCGTGGACGCAGACCATCGCATTACCGTGCTGGATGCGGAAAATCTGAAACAGTATTGCTGATTGGGAGTGGATAAATAAATAGACTTCCAGGGTTGGCAGTCAGCAGCAGCGGGCTAAAGCCCGCTGTCTGGTGTATCTAGATCGGGTCAGGCAGTGGGCTGAAGCCCACTGTGGCCCACAAACTTAGCCATTCCCTGCTGATTCGCCCCTTGACAACCGGCGTGCTTTTTCACATAATAGAGCGCAATACATTCATCGGCAATGACCGAGGAAAGTAAGCGGGCAGAAACTGCCAGAGAAGCCGGGGCACAGGCTGCAACCCCGGCCCAGCCGACCCCCGCCGAAGTTCCCTCGTGAGCCGCTCTTGTAAACGGGCCAGCCCCTGGTAGCGAGAGCCGTGACCCGCCCGTTAGCGCGGGGGTCAATCGCCGGAGGTTCCGGCCGCTGGCACAAAGTGAACGGCGCAGCCGTTAATGTGGGTGGTACCGCGGGAATTCCCTCCCGTCCCAGAGTGGACGGGAGTTTTTGTTTAACCTGCATCCAAACCTGCTGGAGGAAGTATGGACACGTTGAAGCAACTCGACCAGATAGAGAAAGACGGGCTGGCCGCCCTGGCCGCCGCCAGCGATGAAGAGGCGCTGGCCGCCTGGCGCACCGCCCACCTGGGGCGCAAGTCTGGCCTGATGGCCGCCTTTGACGGCATGAAAGACCTGACCAAAGAAGAGCGCCCACTGGTGGGCCGGCGCGCCAATGAAGTCAAGCAGGCGCTGGAAAGCGCGCTGGAGAAAAAGCAAAGCGCCCTGCGGATGGCGGCGCTGGAAGCCTCGCTTTCCGGCGAGCATCTGGATGTCAGCCTGCCCGGCCGCGCCCAGCCGCTGGGGCGGCTGCACCCGGTGAACCAGACCTTGCGGCGCATCTATGCCATTTTTGCCGAGATGGGTTTTCAGGTCTACCGCTCGCGGGAAGTAGAAAGCGATGACTACAACTTCACCTTTCTGAACATCCCTGCCCACCACCCGGCGCGCGACATGTGGGATACCTTCCATACCGACCGCGAAGGCGTCATCCTGCGCACGCATACCTCGCCGGGCCAAATTCATGCCATGCGCGAGTACTGCCCGGAGACGATCCGAGTCATCCTGCCCGGCATGGTGTACCGCTACGAGCAGGTGACCACCCGCTCCGAGATGCAGTTCAACCAGGTCGAGGGGCTGGCGGTCGGGCCGAACATCACCTTCGGCGACCTCAAAGGCACGCTCACAGACTTCGCCCGCCGCCTGTTCAACCCGCAGGTGCGCACCCGTTTCCGGGCCTCGCACTTCCCGTTCACTGAGCCAAGTGCCGAAATGGATGTGGAATGTTTCGTGTGCATGGGCGACGGCTGTTCGGTGTGCAAGGGTACTGGCTGGCTGGAAATTCTCGGCTCCGGCATGGTGCACCCGACCGTATTGCGCGCCGGCGGCTACGATCCGGAGCAGGTTTCCGGTTTCGCCTTTGGCATGGGGCCGGAGCGCATCACGATGCTGCTCCACCGGATCACCGATATCCGTCACTTCTGGCGCAATGATGTGCGCTTTCTGGAACAGTTCTAGGAGAACAAGATGAGAGCCCCCCTATCCTGGATTAAAGACTACGTAGACCTCGATGGCATCTCGATTGAGGAACTGGCCCACCGCCTGACGATGGCCGGCCTGGAAATTGAAGAAATCACTTTCGTGGGCCTGCCGCTGCCACCCGGCGACAAACACGACTTCAAGGTTGAAGGTATTGAGTGGGCGCGCGACAAAATCGTGGTGGCCGAGGTTCGCGAGGTCGGCCCGCACCCCAACGCCGATCGATTGACCCTGTGCCGCCTGCACGATGGCGATGGCGAACATACCGTCCTGACCGGCGCGCCGAACCTCTTTCCCTACAAGGGGCAGGGGCCGCTTGACCCGCCGCTGAAAGTAGCCTATGCCCGCGAAGGCACGACCCTGTACGACGGCCATGCCGAAGGCTGGCAGCTAATGACCCTCAAGAAAGCCCTCATCCGGGGAGTCGAGTCCTATTCGATGGTGTGCTCAGAGAAGGAACTTGGCATATCGGAGGAACACGAAGGCATCCTGTTCCTGCCGGAAGACGCGCCCACCGGTATCCCGCTGGCAGACTACATGGGCGATGCCGTGCTGGATATCGCCATCACGCCCAACATCGCCCGCAACGCCAACATCCTGGGTGTGGCGCGCGAAATCGCGGCCCTGTTTGAGCGCGAGTTGAAGCAGCCCGACACGGCCTTCAAAGCCGAGGGCAGCCCGGTGGCGGGTCAGTTCAAAATCCAAATCGAGAATCCGGAGCTCAACCCGCGCTTTGTCGCCGGCCTGATACGGGATGTCAAAATCCAGCCCAGCCCGGGCTGGGTGCAACGCCGCCTGCGCCTGGCCGGCCAGCGGCCGATTAACAACATCGTGGATGTGACCAACTACGTGATGCTGGATATCGGCCAGCCGCTGCACGCTTTCGATTACGACGAACTGATGCGCCGGGCGGGCGGCAAGCCCCCGACCCTCATCACCCGCACCGCCAAAAAAGGCGAGAAGCTCACGACCCTCGATGAGGTCGAACATCCATTGCAGGACTTCACCGTGCTGGTGGCGGACACGAAAGGCTCGCACTCCATCGCCGGCATCATGGGTGGGCTGGACACCGAGGTCACCGAGAAAACGACCAACGTGCTGCTGGAAGGCGCCAACTGGAACTTCATCAACATCCGCCAGACGCTCGGCTACCTGAAGATGAACTCCGAGGCCTCCTACCGCTTCAGCCGCGGCGTGCACCCGGCCCTGGCCCCGCGCGGCGTGGGCCGCGGGCTGGAACTGATGCGCCAGTGGGCCGGCGGCACGGTTTGTGAAGGGCTGGTGGATGAATACCCGCAACCCTACGCCGACCCGACCACCGAACTGACCGCCGAGGATGTGCGCCGCTGGCTGGGGATTGACCTGGCTGCCAAGGACATCGCTGCCATTCTGGCGCGGCTGGGTTTCGCCACGCGCGTGAAGGGCGAGGTCGTTTCGGCCACCGCCCCTGACCACCGGGTGGATATCTCGGCCGACCCGGTCATCGGCAAGGCCGACCTGCTGGAAGAAATCGCCCGTATCTACGGCTATGACAACATCCCCGAAACGCGCCTGGCCGATGTGCTGCCGCCGCAGCGCAACAACGCCGCCCTCGAATTTGAGGAAGGGGTGCGCGACCTGCTGGTACGGCAGGGACTGCAGGAAATCATCACCTACCGCCTGACCAGCCCGGAGCGCGAGGACAAACGCCTGCCGCCCGGCGTGGCGCCCGACCCCAAGCCGTATGTGACCCTCAAGAACCCGATTTCGCCTGACCGCTTCGCCATGCGCAAGAGCATGCTCGCCAGCATGCTGGAGATACTGGAGCGCAATGCCCGCCTGCGGGCGCGGCTGGCCTTCTTCGAAATTGGTTTCGTGTATCACGACTCGGAAAGCGGGCCGCTGCCGGATGAAAAGCCGCGCCTCGTCATCGCCATCACCGGCCCGCGTGACCTGCCCAACTGGCAGAGCGCCGAACCGGAACTGCTGGACTACTACGACCTCAAGGGCATCGCCGAGGCTCTGCTGGAGGGCCTGCACCTGACTGGCATCCGCTACGAGCCCGGCCAGCACCCTTCCTTCCACCCCGGCAAGCAGGCGCGAGTACTGGCGGGCGAGCGCCAGCTCGGCACGCTGGGCGAACTGCACCCGGCGGTACACGGCCAGCACGACCTCGGCCCGGCCCCGGTGCTGGTGGCGACCTTCGCGCTGGATGCGCTGATGGCCGCCGCCCCGCCGCGCCATGAAATGCGCGAGGTGCCCGCCTTCCCGCCCGTGCTGGAAGACCTGGCTTTCATCGTGGATGAAGCCCTGCCCGCCGGGCAGGTGCAGGCGCTCATCGAGCAGACCGGCGGCAGCACGCTGGCCGGGGTGCGCCTGTTTGATGTCTATCGCGGCGAGCAGTTGGGCAAAGGCAAGAAGAGTCTGGCCTACGCCCTCACCTACCAGGCCGCCGACCGCACCCTGACGGATGATGAGGTCGCCAAGTTGCGCAAGAAAATCATCGGGCGGCTGGAACGCGAGCTGGGCGCCGCCCTGCGGGCGTAAAGAAAACCAGCGGTAGGGGCGGGGCAGCCCCGCCCCTACCTGTAACTTTTCTCATTGGCATTTCTCCACGGTGAACAAAGCCGCCCGGGCTATAATCATTCAAAGGCTATTCCGCTGGATTTTTCATGACCTCTGACAAAAAAACGCCCGCCGCACGCAAAAAGAAGCCCACCGCCACTTCGGCCTTTGGCGTGGGCAAACGCGAGGCGCATGACAGCTCGGCGTTTTACAACGGCCGCATGTATAGCGGCCTGTTCGCTGAACCGCTGGACGAAAAGACCCTCAAAGAAATAGAAGTGCCGCCGCCCGGCGCATGGGCGAACCAGATTTACTGCCACACCGCTGAAGACATGCGCCACATCCCCGATAACAGCATCGGCCTGGCGGTCACCTCACCGCCGTATAACGCCAACAAAGAGTATGACGATGACCTCTCGCTGAACGAGTATCTGGGTCTGATTTCACGCGTCGGAGCCGAGGTCTACCGGACGCTGCGGCCGGGCGGGCGCTATGCGGTCAATATCGCCAACCTGGGCCGCAAGCCGTACATTCCCCTGCATGCCTTTTTCTACCAGGTACATATCGCCCTCGGGTTTTTGCCGATGGGTGAAATCATCTGGCAGAAGGCCAAGGGCGCCAGCGGCTCTACGGCGTGGGGCAGTTGGATGAACGCCAAGGCCCCGCGCCTGCGCGACCTGCACGAGTATGTGCTGGTGTTCGCCAAGCAGTCGTTTTCGCGGCCAGACAAAGGCGAGAGCGACATATCCCAGGAAGAATTCATGGCCGCCACGCTTTCGGTGTGGGAAATCGCGCCTGAATCGGCCAAACGCATCGGTCACCCGGCTCCCTTTCCGGTGGCGCTGGCCGAACGCCTGATTCGCCTCTACTCCTACCGCGGCGACGTGGTGCTTGACCCGTTCATGGGCTCCGGCACCACCGCGGTGGCGGCGGCAGGCAACGGCCGGGGGTATGTGGGCTATGAGGTCAATGAGGAATATGTACAGTTGGCGCAGGCGAGAGTTAGTAGTTCTGGAGTCTCGAATGAATCTTGAAGAACTTCTCAGCTACTTCGGTGAAGCAATAAAGGATTTAGATGCTTCCGGGATACCTCATAAGGAATTCAAACCAGGTGCTGGTCCTTATGGGGAGCCTCAATTGGTAAGAGCTTGTGTGCGATTTCTATCAGAAAAATATCCCCTAATATTTGGACAAATGCAAACAAAGAGATCTCCGGATATTTTGATTCCTGACAAATGGGGTATAGAGCTAAAAATTGTCAGGCCTTTTGGAGATAATGCCAAAGAGGCAGAGCACTGGTCTCAAAACCTTCTTCATCCATACCCCGGTAATACGAGTTCTATCGGCGATGTATTCAAGTTGGCACAATCAGACATCAAGGAAAGAAAAGCTGTCATTGTAGTAGCCTTTGAACAAGAACCCCCGAGCATTGATCTTGAAATTTTAGTCAGCTGTTTCGAGGAAATTACGCGCAATGTACTTCAGCTACCTATAAGTCAACGAGCAACTGTTGAAATAGGGAACCTTATTCATCCCGTTCACAACAGATGCGTGCTTTACGGATGGGAAGTTCATCCATAGGAGAAATAACATGCCCAACCCAACCCCCTTCGGCTCCTGGCCTTCGCCCATCTCGGCGGATATGATCGCCTCGGCTTCGCTGCGTCTGGGCGAGCCGCGCCTGGATGGCGAGGACGTCTATTTCCTCGAAGGCCGCCCAAGCGAGAAGGGCCGCGTCGTCATCGTGCGGCGCACGCCGGATGGGGAACTCGCCGACATACTGCCCGCCCCCTACGATGCCCGCAGCCGCGCCCATGAGTACGGCGGCGGGGCGTACACCGTCCATCAGGGCGTCGTTTACTTTGTCAACTTCGCTGACCAGCGCATCTACACCCTTACGCCCGGCGCGGAGCCGCGCCCACTCACGCCCGAAGGCTCCCTGCGCTACGCCGACCTCGTGGTCGACGCGCGGCGCAACCGCCTGCTGTGCATCGTGGAAGACCACAGCCAGTCTGACCAACAGGCCGAGAACTCACTGGTCGCCATTGACCTTGAAAGCGGTGAAATCGCCCTCACGCTGGCCGAAGGCGATGACTTCTACTCCAACCCGGCGTTAAGCCCGGACGGCACACAACTCGCCTGGACGGCCTGGAACCATCCGAACATGCCCTGGGATGGCACCGAACTCTGGGTCGCCGACCTGGACGAACGCGGCCGGCCGCAGGGTCGCTGGCAGGTGGCCGGCGGTGAGAACGAAAGCGCCGTGCAGCCGCAATGGTCGCCGGATGGCAGGCTGTATTACATTTCAGACCAGTACAACTGGTGGAACCTGCACCGATCTGATGGCGGCGAAGGCGCGCCTGTGCTGGAAATGGAGGCCGAATTCTGCCACCCGCAGTGGGTCTTTGGCCGCTTTTCGTACGGCTTCCTCTCGCCCCAGACGATACTGACAATTTACACCCAGCACGGCGAGTGGTTCCTCGGCATGCTGGATACCGAAACAGGAAAACTACGCCCAATCCAGACGCCTTACACTTATTTTGATTACCTGATGGTCAGCGAAGAACGGCTGGTGTGCCTGGCGGGCTCCGCAACCGAACCCAACAGCGTGCGCCTGCTCGACCTGCTGGCGGATGAGTGGCACACCCTCCAGCGCGCCAGTGATGTAACGGTGGACCCCGGCTACCTGGCAACCCCGCAGGCCGTCGAGTTCCCGACCGCCAATAACCTGACCGCCCACGGCCTGTACTACCCGCCCCACAACAAGGACATTACGCCGCCCAGCGATGAAGCCCCGCCCCTGATTGTGATGAGCCACGGCGGCCCCACCAGCGCTACCCCCAGCCTGTTCGACCTGCGCATCTCGTACTGGACCAGCCGCGGCTTTGCCGTGCTGGACGTGAACTACGGCGGCAGCAGCGGCTACGGCCGCGACTACCGCCAGCGGCTCAACCTGCAATGGGGCATCGTGGATGTGCAGGACTGCGAGAACGGGGCCAAGTACCTCGCCCAGCAGGGCCTGGCCGACCCGGCACGCCTCATCATCCGCGGCGGCAGCGCTGGCGGCTACACTACCCTGTGCGCCCTGACCTTTGGCAAGACTTTCCGGGCGGGCGCCTCACACTATGGCATTGGCGACCTCGAAACCCTGGCCAGCGACACCCACAAGTTCGAGAGCCGCTACCTGGATACGCTGATTGGCCGCTACCCGCAGGACAAAGACACCTACATCGCCCGCTCGCCAATTCACCATTACCGCCAGATCAGCGCCCCGGTCATCTTCTTTCAGGGGTCGGAAGACCGGGTCGTGCCGCCCAACCAGAGCGAAACGATGTTCAACGCCGTGCGCGCCAAGGAAATCCCGACCGCCTATGTACTGTTCGAAGGCGAGGGGCACGGCTTCCGGCAGGCGGCCAATATCCAGCGCGCCCTCGAAGCCGAGTTGAGTTTCTACGGGCAGGTGTTCGGCTTTGCGGTCGATGAGCGCATCCCGCCGGTGGAAATCGAAAACCTGTAAGCGCCGCCAGTTATAATCAGGGGCGACACCACCGCCACGGAGCCGCCCCATGACCCAACCTTTGATTCGGGATGAATCCCCCCTGCAACCGCGCCGCCGCGTGGTGATTGTCGGCGCTTCGGCCGGCATCGGCGCGGCGTTAGCGCGCCAGTTGGCCAAAGAAGGCGCGGCCCTGGCCCTGCTGGCCCGCCGGGCGGATGTGCTGACCGCCCTGTGCAAGGAAATCAACGCCGCCGCCGGCGAGACTCGCGCTCTGGCCTACGCCCATGATGTGACGGATACTGGCAGCGTGCCCGGCCTGTTCCAAAAAATCCTGGCTGACCTCGGCACAATTGATTCGATTGTGTACTGCGCCGGGGTGATGCCCAGCGTGATCTTTACCGAATACAACTATGAAAAAGATGCCGCCATGACCGCCGCCCACCTGCTGGGAGCCTTTGCCTGGCTCGGGCCAGCGGCGACCCTGTTTGAACGCATGGGCGCCGGGCAGATTGTAGGCATCTCCTCAGTGGCAGGCGACCGCGGCCGGGTGATTAACCCCGGCTACCATGCCTCCAAGGCCGGCTTCACCACCTACCTTGAATCGCTGCGCAACCGCCTGACGCGGCGCGGCGTGAACGTGCTGACCATCAAGCCCGGCCGGGTGGATACCGAGATGACCCGCGGGGCGGGCATCACCAAAGGGCTGTACCCGGTCGAGAAGACCGCCGCCGCCATCGCCCGCGCCATGCGCCAGCGAAAACAGGTGGTCTACATCCCCGGCTGGTACCGCTGGATGATGCTGGTCATCATCCACCTGCCGTCCTTCCTCTTCCGGAGACTGAAGTTTTGAGCACACTCAACGGCAAATCGCCGGCCCTGCCCGCCGATCGGCTGGCGCGGCTGGAGAACTTCGGCCACTCGCTGGCGGCCCCCGGCTACCTGTTCCGCCCGACCCACACTGAGCAGATTGCGGAGTTATTCCGCGCCGCCCGCCAGCAGGGCTTCACCATCGGCCTGCGCGGGGCCGGCCGCAGTTACGGTGATGCCGCCCTGAACCGCGGCCAGGCCGTGCTGGATTTAAGCCGCATGCGCCGCCTGCTGGCCTGGGACCCGGCCAAAGGAATCCTGAAAGCCGAGCCGGGCTTCACCATTCAGAATCTGTGGCAGACCACGCTGGAAGATGGCTGGTGGGGGCCAGTGATGCCCGGTACGATGTTCCCGACCCTCGGCGGCTGCCTGTCTTCCAACATTCACGGCAAAAACAACTGGCGAGTCGGGCCGATTGGCGAGCATGTGCTGGAATTCACCGCCCTGCTACCCAATGGCAAAGAAATCACCTGCACGCCCAAAAAGAACGCCGACCTGTTCCATGCCATGATTGGCGGCATGGGCTTGCTGGGCGTGTTCACCTCCATCACCCTCCAACTTAAGAAGGTCTACTCCGGCTACCTGGATGTGGCCGCCTGGGCCGAACCCAACCTGGCGCGCATGCTGGCCGCCACCGATGAAGGCAAGGAGCATGATTACATCGTCGGGTGGGTGGATTGCACCGCCGGCGGGCGCGGCCTGGGGCGCGGCCAGATGCACAGCGCCGACTACCTGCCGCCCGGCACCGACCCGAACCCGGCCCAATCGCTGCGGGTGGAACATCAGGCCCTTTCACCCAACCTGTTCGGCATTCTGCCGCGCTCCGTCATTCACCAGTTTATGAAACTGGGCTTCCATAACCCCGGCATTTGGGCGGTCAATACCGCCAAGTACACCCTCAACCGCACACTGGGGCATGACAAACGCTACTGGCAGACTTTTGTGGCCTTCAACTTCCTGCTGGACTATGTGCCCGACTGGGAGCGGGCCTACGGCCGCGGCGGCCTGATTCAATACCAGACCTTCCTGCCCAAAGAATCCGCTGCGGATGTGTGGAGCGAAATGCTGCGCCTGTGCCAGCGGCGCGGCCTGCCCTCTTACCTCGGGGTGGTCAAGCGCCACCGCCCGGACGACTTCCTGTTCAGCCACGCCCTTGACGGGTTCTCGCTGGCACTGGACTTCAAGGTCAGCGACCGCAACCGCCATAAATTGCAGGCCCTCACGCGTGACCTCACCCGGATTGCGCTGCAGGGTGGCGGACGCTTTTACTTCGCCAAGGACAGCGCCCTGACGGCCGAGGAAACCCGGGACTACCTCGGGGCGCAAACCCTCGCCAAATTCCAAGCCCTCAAGCATAAAACCGACCCGCACGGCATCCTCCAAACCGACCTCTACCGCCGCTGCCTTCTTAGCGAGTAACAGATGAATTGCGACCTGTACCGCCTGCCCGGCCGGACCGACTACGCAACCGCCCGCGACCTCCAGAACCGGATTGCGGCTGAAATCGCCGCCGGGGCGCGCCGCCCAACCCTGCTGCTGCTGGAACACCCGCCGGTCTACACCTTTGGCGGGCAGGGCAAACCCGAAAACCTGCTCTGGGACGCGGCCGAGTGCGCCCGGCGCGGCATCGCCCTGCACCCCACCGACCGCGGCGGGGATGTCACCTACCACGGCCCCGGCCAACTGGTCGGTTACCCGATTCTGCCACTGGCGACCGGCGAGTTAACGCCTGACCCGGCCACCGGCCAGCCGCGCCTGCCGCAAGCCGACTACACCGGCTACCTGCGCAACCTGGAAAAAAGTCTGATACTGGCGCTGATGAAACTGGGCATTGGCGCCGGCCAGATTCCGGGCCTGACCGGGGTGTGGGTGCAGCCGGAGGTGCTCTCGCGCTGCCGCCATTGCCCGCCGGCCCTCAAACAGAGCCCGGCCAAAATCGCCAGCATCGGCGTGAAGGTGGATGCGCGCGGCATCACCCGCCACGGCTTCGCCCTCAATGTCGCCCCGGACATGCGCCACTGGGAGGGCATTCTGGCCTGCGGGCTGGAGAATCAGAACAAAGTCAGCCTGGAAATGCTGCTGGAACCGCCGCCAGAGATGGAAGCGGTAATGGACGCCGTGAGCGCCGCCTTTGGCACCGTGTTCGGCTTTGAAATGGTCGCCCAACCAGCCGAAGAACTGGCCGCCAGCAGCGAACCCCAACCCTGAATGGTATAATCCATCCGTTAAATTGACGGACCGAATTTCACGCACAAGAGAGCAAGCACCCCATGCTGGACAAAGTACAGGCCATCCTCGGCCGCAATGCCGAAATTGAGCGCGAATTGCTGGATGTAGGCGATAACTACCAGCGCGCCACCGAATTGAACAAGGAACGCGCTGAACTGGAAGAACTGGTGGAAGTAGGGCGCGAATACCAGGATGTCATGACCCGGTTGGAAGAAGCCCGCGGTCTGGTGTATGGCAACGACCCCGACCTGGCCGAACTGGCCGCCGCCGAAATTGAAGAACTTGAGCCCAAAGTCGAGCCGCTGGAAAAACAACTCAAGACCCTGCTGCTGCCCAAGGACCCGCGCGATGCCCGCAATGTCATCGTGGAAATCCGGGCCGGCACCGGCGGCGATGAAGCCGGGCTGTTCGCGGCTGACCTCTTCCGCATGTACAGCCGCTATACCGAACGCCGCGGCTGGAAGCCCGAAATCCTCTCGATGAGTGAAACCGGCGTGGGCGGACTGAAGGAAATCATTTTTGAAATCAAGGGCAAAGGCGCTTACTCGCGGCTCAAGTTTGAATCGGGCGTGCACCGTGTCCAGCGCGTGCCGGATACCGAAAGCCAGGGGCGCATCCACACCTCCACCGTGACCGTGGCGGTGATGGCCGAAGTGGACGAAGTGGAAATCGACATCCCGGAAAAAGATATCGAAGTGGAAGTGTATAAGTCGGCCGGGGCCGGCGGCCAGAACGTGCAGAAGAACGCCACCGCCGTGCGCATCCGCCACCTGCCGAGCGGCCTGGTGGTGGCCTGCCAGGACGAGCGCAGCCAGCTCCAGAACCGCATGCGGGCGATGAGCATCCTGCGCGCCCGCCTGTACGAAGCCGCCGAAGAAAAGCGCAACGCCGAAGAAGCCGCCGACCGCCGCTCCCAGATTGGCAGCGGCGAACGCTCAGAAAAAATTCGCACCTACAACTATCCCCAGTCGCGCGTGACCGACCACCGCATCAATTATTCTTCCCACAATTTACCGGTGGTCATGGATGGCGAAATCGACCCGTTTATTGACGAACTGCTCGCCACCGATGAAGCCGAACGACTGGCCGCGGCCGGATTTG
This sequence comes from Anaerolineales bacterium, assembly GCA_024710875.1. Taxonomy (GTDB): domain Bacteria; phylum Chloroflexota; class Anaerolineae; order Anaerolineales; family UBA11579; genus SCUK01. The sequence continues at coordinate 36,706 of JANJTX010000005.1, forward strand.
ACCGCTGACCTGCCCGCCAGCCTCGGCGCAGCCCTGACCGAAGGCCGCGCCGCCCTCGCCGAACACAGCGAATCGCCCGGCCGCGAAGCCCAGATTTTGCTGGCGCACCTCACCGGCCAGCCGCGCGCCTGGGTGCTGGCCCACCCCGAAGCCCCGCTGAACGCATTACTGGCGACCGCCTACCGGGCGGCCCTGCGCCGCCGCGCCCTGGGCGAACCGCTGCCGTATCTGGTGGGCGAGTGGGAGTTCTACGCCCGGCCTTTCTTCCTTGACCCCAATGTCCTCATTTTCCGGCCCGAAACCGAGTTGCTGGTCGAAACCGGCCTGAACTGGCTCAAGGCCCACCCCGCCCGCCGGACAGCGGCCGACATCGGCACCGGCTCAGGCGTGATCGCGATTGCGCTCGCCATTCAGATTGAAGATTTGTCCGTGACCGCCATTGACATTTCCGAGGCGGCGCTGGCGCTGGCGCGCCGCAACGCCGAACGGCACGCCGTCGAACAACAGGTGGCGTTTGCGCAGGGCGACCTGCTTGCAGCCCTGCCCACCCCGGTGGATCTGCTGTGCGCCAACCTGCCTTACATCCCGACCGCCACACTGGACACGCTGCCGGTGGCGCAGTTTGAGCCGCGCCTGGCGCTGGATGGCGGGCCGGACGGCCTGCGCCTGATTGAACGCCTGCTGGCGGATGCGCCCGCCAAACTCAACCCCGGCGGGCTGGCCCTGCTGGAAATTGAGGCAGGCCAGGGCGAAAGCGCCCCGGCCATCGCCCGCCAGTATTTTCCGCAGGCGGCGGTTGAGGTGCTGCCAGACCTGGCCGGCCACCCGCGCCTGCTGGTGGTGCAAATTTGATGGAAACCCGCACCTTGCCGGCCCATGACCCGGCTGCATTGAACGAAGCCCTGCGCATTTTGGCGGCTGGCGGCGTGGTGGCCTTCCCAACCGATACAGTGTATGGTGTGGGTGCGTTGGTGACGGATGCAGCCGCCATCGCCGGGTTGTATGAGGTCAAGGCGCGCCCACCGGATAAAGCCATCCCGGTGCTGTTGGCGGATAGCGAGCAGTTGCCGCAGGTCGCGAGCGAAGTGAATGCCATTGCCCAACGGCTGGCGGCACGCTTCTGGCCGGGGGCGCTCACGCTCATCGTGCTGCGCCGGGCCGGCCTGCCGGAAATCCTCGCCTCCAACCAGACGGTGGGCGTGCGCGTGCCGGACCACCCGGCGGCGCGTGCCCTGCTGGCGGCGGCCGGGCCGCTGGCGGTCACCTCGGCCAATCTCTCCGGCGGTCCGGACTGCCGCACCGCCGCCGAAGTAGAAGCCCAACTGGGCGGGCGGCTGGCCCTGATACTGGATGGCGGCGAAACGCCCGGTGGCGTGCCCAGCACGGTGGTGGATACCACTGGCGAAGAACTATATATTTTGCGGGCCGGGCCAATTTCAGACGCCGAGTTACAAGCCGCGCTGGACGAATAATCTACAACGGCTCTCATCCAACACTTAGCCGATTCTCAGCCCTGTCTTAACTCCATGCATATACTTAGGCGTTGGGTAAAGTATTCTCCTCCTCAATAGACCGCCGCCGAGTGCAATCACTCGGCGGCGGTTTTGCTTTCAGAGAGAGGTTTCTGACAATGCCAATTCTTCCAATTGTTCGTCCTTTTCTATTTCATATTCTCTTTGAAGAAAATAGACCATGATTATCCCGGTGATCCCCCCAATGATTAGCGAACTTTCATTACGATTCAAAAGCAACCCGCTAAATATCGTGAATGGCTCCAAAAAAGCCAGCGGAAGCGCTGTTAGCATCCACAAATAGGAATTGTAGAACCATACTCGAAGTTCAAGAGACTGTATTGCAGCGACAATAACAAAACAAATCAAATTGCCTAAGAAGTCTTCAAATTGATGGATCTGTTGTGCATTCCAGCCCAGATTGTCTTTCAACCACCACTCTCTAGCCAAAGTCAGCTCGGAAGCATAGCTCCAATGTTTGGTGCCATTAAACAATTCTCCAGCCGTATTACCAAATGCATAGCCGAGGGCAGTTATAAGAATCCACCGCTTCGATTGGATGATATGTTTTCGAAGTAGTACCCACTGAAACACACCAATATAAGCCCCTTCAAAGAGACCTACAACAAATAATTGCGATGCAGTTTTTGAGAACCATTCGATTCCCATACCAATCGGAAAAACTGGCAAGAACATAACGAACGAACCAAATATCAAGAAGAAGTAACCATAGCTAAAAACTGCGAGTAATACCCAAGGAATGAGAAACTGGATCCAATACTTCCAGACAGACTTATCTACTCCCTGCTCGTAAATTAATACTTCCCCATCAAACACCCTGCCCATTGCTTATCCCACCGGCCAGTTTGGGCGGGCGTCCAGCGCCAGCGCGCCCTCGGCCACCTGCCCCAGCGTGTAGCGGTAATAGCCCGCCGCCGCAATCATGGCGGCGTTGTCGGTACAGTATTTCAGCGCCGGGATGTGCACCCGCCCGGGCGTGTCTTTGGTGACCAGCGTCCGCAAAGCGGCATTGGCCGAAACACCACCCGCCACAACAATCTCTCTGGCGCCGTGCTGCTGGGCCGCCAGACGGGCTTTGGTCGCCAGCACCTCGGCCACTGCCTGCTGGAACGAAGCCGCCAGGTCGGCCACCGGTAACCGGGTCTCGACCGTGTTCCAATCCTTAATCACCGCCGCGGCTTCGGGCGTGAGCGATTGCCGCTTGAGGTCGCGCACCTGGTGCAGCATGGCGGTTTTTAACCCGCTGAAGGAAAAATCCCAACTCCCTTCGAGCCAGGCGCGCGGCAGCGCAAACGCCGCCGGGTTGCCACCCTCGGCCGCCGCCTGAATCGCCGGGCCGCCCGGGTAGGCCAGCCCCAGCAGGCGCGCCACCTTGTCAAAGGCTTCGCCGGCGGCATCGTCCAGCGTGCCACCCAGCCGTTCATAGGTCAGGTGGCCGGTCATCAGAATCAGTTCGCTGTGTCCACCGGAAACCAGCAAGGCTACCAGCGGGAAAGCCGGTTCGGGTTCGTCGGCCTGCGGGTCCAGCCAGGCGGAGTAGATATGGCCTTCCAGGTGGTTAATCCCAATCAATGGTTTGCCGCTGCCCAGCGCCAGCCCCTTGGCGAAGTTCAGCCCCACCACCAGGCTGCCCGGCAGGCCCGGCCCCTGCGTCACGGCAATGGCATCCACATCGTCCAGACTCAAATGCGCCTGGGCGAGGGCTTCTTCCACCACCGTGTGAATAGTGCGGATGTGCTGGCGCGAGGCCACTTCGGGGAAGACGCCGCCGTATTTGGCGTGCATCTCGGCCTGCGAGGCCACCACGTTGGAGACCACCCGGCGGCCATCTTCGACCACCGCCGCGGCGGTTTCATCGCACGAAGTTTCAATGCCCAGTATGCGGGCGGAGGCAAGCGGAGACTCAGTCATTTCAAATCATTAAACCACAGAGGCACAGAGACACAGAGAAAAACAAATGCTACGGATTTCTCACATGCCTGTGAGTGGTGCTTCATCAAGCATTTTGAATCGGGATGACGAGGTCATGCGGGAAGTCGGCCAGCACTTCAATCTCACCGTTTGGCCGCACATAGACTGTGTCTTCAATCCGCACGCCCATGCCTTTGTTCGGGTAGTACAAGCCGGGTTCAATCGTCACCACCACGCCCGGCCGCAACGTCACCGAGGCATCGCGTGAAAACGGTTGCTCATGGATGTTCAGACCGAGGCCGTGCCCCACGCTGTGAACATAGCCCTCCTGCACCGCCGGGTCCTGGCGGATGGTGGGGTGGCCCTGGGCTTCAAACAGGTCGCAGGTGCGTTCCTGCAACAGGCTGAACGGGGCGTTGGCTTCCAACCCGCCCATCAGGTCATCGAAAACGGTTTTGACATCGTCATACAGTTTCTGGGCTTCGGGCGTGGCATAGCCGAGAGACCAGGTACGGGTGAAGTCATAGTGATAGCCGCCGCCCGGCTCCTGCAGAAAGATGTCAAAGACGATGGTTTTGCCGAGTTCCAGCGCGTCATCGGGATTACCGGTGCTGTGCGGTACGCCCGCATCCCGCCCGATGGCGAAAATCGTGCCGTGCGGGTTCTCGACCCCCAGTTCAAGTGCGCTGGCATTGATGAGGGTTTTGACATCGCCCACCGTCACCGGCGTGCCATCGGCTTTTACCAGCACGCCGTCTTTGGCTTTGTGGCTTTGCAGGTAGGCCTGCACCCGCCCGACGACTTCGGCGGTGATGCGCCCCATGCGGCGCATGCGCTCGGCCTCGGCTTCGTCCTTGGTTTCCATCGCTTCAGCCAGTACGCTGCGGCCGGTCTGACCCACCAGTTCGTATTGGGGAGCCAGGGCCATCAGGGTATTGAAAACCACAAAAGGCGCGCCGATTTCCACTTTGCCAAACAAGGCCACCCGGCCCTGCTCCAGCCCGCAATCGGCCAGCATACGGGCATAGCGCGCCGCCAGCCCTTTGGCGGCATCGCCGCCGGGTTCTTTGGTGAGGGCTGGCAGGTTGTACTCAATCAGGTTGCGGGTGTCCAGCCCGGTGCGGGCGGCTTCGTCGCGTTCCATCGGGTTGTAGAACAACACCGGCTGCTTTCCGCGCACTTTAATCAGGGCGCCATCGCCCATATGTACGTCGCCAGTGAAGTAGTGCATCATCGGGTTGTGGGTGGCGGCGCCGATCACCAGCAGGGCATCCAGGTTGTGTTTTTCCATCAGAGCATCAAGGTCAGATTTCATCGCGTCCGTCTCCAGAAAGGGGTTAGGTATTCCGCGCCAGCCGCCACAGGAAGCGCGGGGCAAGGATTTTGGCCGGGTCGAGAATACCGAGGGCGGCATTCAGCAGGTGTTCCATAAAGGCCGGGTCGCGCTCGGCCAGCGCCAGCGCCCGGTTGAGCAACTCGGGGTAGGTGAAAAGAGTATCACGGAAAAAGGCATGGTAACGAAAACTGTGAGCAAAGTGTTTTTGCAAGGCGCGGGCATAGCCGTTGCGCCGCCGCGCCCCAAAGTCGCCCGCCGCCAGCATGCCCGTCGCCCACTCGGCCGCCAGCGCCCCGGATTCGAGGGCGTAGTCAATGCCTTCGCCGGTCAGCGGGTTCACCAGCCCGGCGGCCTCGCCCACAATCAGGGCGCCGGGGGCGGTTTTGGGCGCTTTCAGGAAATCCACCCGCAGCGGGTAGCTTTTGACTTCATCCAGGTCGGTCTGGCCGCCCAGAGCCGCCTCCACCAGCGGGTTGTGCAGGTAGTCCGCCAGGGACTGGCGGGCGGTGGCGGGCATCTGGCGGCGGCGCGGCCCGACCCGGTAAAAGCCAGCCCCCACGTTGGCACGGCCCGCCGGGAGCGGGAACACCCAGCCATAGGCGGGCAGGGCCATGCGGTCATAATTGAACAGGATTTCATGCGGGTCAGCCTGCAAGTGGCGGGCGTAGCCGCGCGCCGCCAGCATCGTCAGTGGCAGTTTAGGCAAAATGCCCTGCCGCTTGAGCAGGGCGGTATTGGCCCCGGTGGCAAGGATAACCAGCCGGGCACGCAGTCGCTCCCCGCCCGCCAATGTGACCTGCACCCCATCCGCGCCGGGTGTATAGCTTTCTACGGCGGCGTTTTCACGCAGGCTAGTCCCGGCCTGCTCGGCGGCCTGCTTGAGCAGATCATCCAATTGCAGACGCGGCGCAACCAGAATAGAGTCGTAGCGGGCATGCGGCGGCAACGGACGGCTGACCTGCCGCCCATCCGGCGCCACGAAACGCACGTGGGTGATGGGCTGGGCAACAGCCCGCACGGCATCCAGCGCCCCCATGTCTTCAATCACCTGCATGGCGCGGTAACTGATAGCATCGCCACAGGTCTTGTCGCGCGGAAAAGTTGTTTTATCCAGTAACAGGGTGCGCACCCCGCGCCGCGCCAGAAAACAGGCCGCGGCCGAGCCGGCCGGGCCGGCCCCAATCACAATGACATCAAAGCCTGCATGAGTGTCCATCCAGCCAAATTAAACCACAGCCGCCCCGAAGAAAAGAGACTCCCTTCTGGGGAGTCTCTTTTGTTTCCTTGTTTCCTTGTCTACCTGTTTATCTTATGGCGCCAGACACGGCGAAGGTACCGCCGCGCCGCCGCGATAACCGCACCACTGGAAAGCGCCGCTATTGGCATTGCCGGTGAACTGGTTGCCGTTGTCCTGCAGGAACCAGGTGAAGTTGCCGCCCGGGCCACCGGTGTCCGTCCAGGTGCCGCTGGCGGTTTTGCCATCTGCGCTCAACGTGCCAGTGTAGGTCACTGTGCCGCCGGAATAGGTAATGGTGCCGGAAATCGTATTACCGGTCTGGCTGATGGTGGAGGTGTACGTATCTGTCCCGGCGACCATCGTCCAGGTGCCCGGCCACAGCGGGGTTGGGGTGGGGGTAAAGGTCGGGGTGGGGGTCGGTGGCGGGGTGAAGACCGGTAGCGCGCCGACATTACCCACTGTGGTGGCGTACTGGCCCCACAACCAGCAGTTTGAGCCGCCAGAGGGGTTGCGGATAAAGAAATAGGTGCTGTCATTGTTGCGGCCCAGCACTTCGGCGGTCTGGCCCACATTCAGAGCGCCCAGCAGGGGGTAAGCCTGGCCGGGGCCGGTACGGCAGTTGGTGTTCACGCTCACGCTCACCGTCGGTACGCTGGGCGTATCGGTGGCGGCGGGCGGCGCGGGGGTATCCGTAACCACCGGGGCCGATGAAGATGGCGTGTCGCTCGCCACCACGGCCGGGTCGCCGCCACCGCCAGCCGGCTGGCCGCCCGCTGCGGCGGTTTCGCGCTGGATGGCTTCCAGCGTGGTTTGTACCGAAAGGGCCTGCAAGGTGGCTTCGGCGCCGGTGCTGGAACCCAGGCCCGGCACACTACAGGCCAGGCTGACAATCGTGAAAAAGATAAAGATACTGGTCAGGCTTTTACGCATACTGTTTCTCCTTCTCCATACGGCCCGGCCATCCAACCGGGTTGGTATTGTACACTCTGGTGGGTTAACGAATATGGGCAAACGCTGTGACGCGCAGCGAACAGGACAAAATGAGAACTGCCAGCGGACAAAAGCCGGGTTGGCCGAAAAAAATCAGCCGCGCGGCTCCAGACCCTGCACGATCTCTACCACTTCCGTGCGGGAGAGTTTTTCGCGGCCTTCGCGCAACGCATCCAGAGTGGCCCAGGCCAGCGCTCGCGGGATGCCCACAAACTGCATAAACGAAGTGGGCGGCAGGGTAGCGGCGTACTTGTCAAAAGCGGTCAGGTTGTGGCGGGCATAGGCCTGCATGTCTTCATCCGCCCAGCCCTGCGGGTAAAAATTCACCCCGCGTTCCAGGTCTTCGGCCCGGTTACGGAGGATGTTGGTGAGTTGCAGGCCGCGGCCAAACTGAATGCCGTGGCTGCGGTGGATCTGCACTTTTTCAAACCAGCCCCACAGGTCGCACAGCATCAGGCCCACCGCTCCGGCCACGCCGTAAGTGTAGCGGTCGAGGTCGGCCTGAGTAATGACCTTGAAGCCGTTCACGGCCCAATGGGCCATGCGGTCGGCCATGCCGCTGGTGGCCTCCCAGATGCGCGGGGCGATGAAGCGCGGCGCCAGGCAGGCCCATTCGCCCACCCGCAGAGTGACTTCCGGCAGGTCCAGGTTGAAGCGCTGGAACAACTCGGCAAACTGGTCATGAGCGAAGTCTTCGACCGTGGTCTGGGCCTGTAAGAGCAGGCTCATGGCATTCAGCAGCGCGCCTTTGTCGGCCGCGGCGATGTCCGGGTGATCTTCAACTTCATCTATGGCGCGCATGCACAGGTAGCCGGAGGCTACTGCAGTTTGCAGTTCTTCCGGCAGTTGTACGATTGGCAGGAAAAACGTGCGGCTGGTATCTTCCAACACCCGCAATGCATCCTGATAAGCAGCCGTACCCAGCATCTCTTACTCCTCTATCTTTAAAGCGGCGTTGGCGCGCCGATCAATACAATTGTAACCCCACCGTTTACAATAAGTTTTGTCAGCGCAGGCTTTGGAGCGCTTTCTGGACGCCCAGCAACAGCGCGCCTTCTTCCTGTGGCAATACGGTACGCGGGTCCAGCGCTACCCGGCCATCCTGCAGGCGGGCAATAATCGGGGGGCGCTGGGCGCGCAGGGCCGCCAGCAGGCGCTCCGGGTGCGGACTGTCCAGCGCCAGGTACCAGGTCGGCAGGGTTTCGCCCGGCAAACTACCGCCGCCCACCGCCGATTCACCGGCGATGACTTCGCCCGTCCCCAATGCGCTGGCCCAGCCCTTGGCCCGGCCACGGATGATTTTCGCATCCGTCGCCAGCATCTGCCAGATGGGGATTTCGCGTTCGGCCTCATCTTTGAGGTAATGCAGCAACGTAGCCGAGAGCCCGGCCAGGGTCAGTTTGTCGGCGCGTACGGCGCGCGCCACCGGGTGCTTGCGCAGTCTGGCAATCAGGTCCGCCCGCCCCACCAGGATACCGACCTGCGGCCCGCCCAGTAATTTATCGCCTGAAAACGTAACGATATCAGCCCCGTCCGCCAGCGCTTCAGAGACTGTGGGTTCGTGCTTCAGGCCATAAGCGGCGGTATCTAGCAGGGTGCCGGAGCCGAGGTCATCCACCAGCGGCAGGCCGTGGTGGTGGGCCAGCCCGGCCAGTTCAGCCCGGCTGGGTTCGCTGTGAAAGCCAACGATTTGAAAATTTGACCGATGGGCCTGCAACACCAGCCGGATGCCACCTTCGGCCAGGGCCTCTTCGTAGTCAGCCAGATGCACCCGGTTGGTGGCGCCCACTTCCACCAGGCGCGCGCCGCTTTGTTTTAGAACATCCGGGATGCGAAAGCCACCGCCGATTTCAATCAGCTGGGTGCGGCCAATCAGCACTTTGCCGCGCCGCGCCAGCCCACTTAAGGCCAGCAGCAGGGCAGCGGCATTGTTATTGACCACCAGAGCCGCCTCGGCCCCGGTCAGGCGCTGGAGCAATTCTTCGGCGTGGGTATGGCGCGAGCCGCGTTCGCCCTTTTGCAGGTCGTATTCCAGGGTGCTGTAACCCTGGGCCGCGCCCTGTATGGCCTGCACGGCCGCGCTACTTAAAGGGGCGCGCCCCAGATTGGTGTGCAAAATCACGCCCGTGGCATTGACCACCGGCACCAGCGTTGGCCGGGTCCAACCCGCCAGCAGGGCTTCGGCGCGTTCCATCAGGCCTTCAGCGGCCGGCATGGTCGCCTCCGAATCGCGGCGGGCGCGCACTTCTTCCTGTGCGGCGCGGATGGCCTCCAGCGTGAGCGGGCGGCCAAAGCGCGCAATCAGCTCAGCGGCTTCGGTTGTGTGCAGCAATTTATCAACGGCCGGGATGGCACGTAAATCCAGGCTGGGCATGCTTAATCCGGCCGCCAGCGGCTGCGTTCCCACATGCGAATCAGCACTTCCAGAGTGATGAAACCCACCAGCCACAACAGCGCCCCGCTGGGAGTGAAGACCCGGCCAATTTGCAGCCAGGCCAGCACCGCCAGGTACACGCCGCCGAGTAAAGCCTGGCGGGTGATGATACTGGTATTGGCCGGTGAATCGCCCGGGAAGCGATAATTCAGGAATGCGACCAGCGGCAGCAGGGTACCGCTGGTGGCCATCACAATCAGGAAAAACAACAACCAGCGCGGCCACAGGGTCGGCTGGGTGTAGAGCAACAGCAGAGCCAGCCCGCCATAACCTGCCAGCGCCATAAACAGGCTGACAGGCAAAAATGCAGTGGGGCGCGGCATCCGGTTCATTAACCTTAATTATACCCGCCGCGCCTGTACCATCGGACAGAACAAATCCGGCCCAATGGCCGCTGTGCAAAGGCCGCGACGCGGGGATAATGAAGGGGAGAATAACCCACCAACAATTTCGGGAGAGCGAAGATGCGTTACAAATTACTGGGCCGCAGCGGCCTGCGGGTGTCTGAACTGGCGCTTGGCACGATGACCTTCGGCGAAGACTGGGGCTGGGGCGCCTCCAAAGCCGAAAGCCGCAAAATTTTTGAGGCCTTTGCCGAAGCGGGCGGCAATTTTGTGGATACGGCGGTGAACTACACCAATGGCAGCGCCGAAGCCTTTGTGGGCGAATTCATTCAGTCTGACCGCGATTATTTTGTGGTCGCCACCAAGTACACCCTGCGCGACAACCACAACAACAAGCAGGACCCCAACGCCGGCGGAAACCACCGCAAGCATATGCTCAAACAGGTGGAAACCAGCCTCAAACGCCTGCAAACTGACTACATTGACCTGTATTACCTCCATATGTGGGATTACCTGACGCCCATCGAGGAAGTGCTGCGCACAATGGATGACCTGGTGCGGGCTGGCAAAATCCGCCATCTGGGCATCTCGGATACGCCGGCCTGGGTCATCAGCAAAGCCAACGCGATTGCGGATGCGCGCGGCTGGGAGCCGTTTGTCGCCAATCAGTTCCCGTATTCGCTGGCCAGCCGCGACCCGGAGCGCGACATCATCCCGATGTCACGCACGGAGGATCTGGCCATGTGCGTGTGGGGCATCCTCGGCGGCGGCACCCTGACCGGCAAATACCGGGATGCGGATGCCACCAAGCGCTATGACAGCGCCAGCGAGGCGCGCCTGCAACTGGCCGATAAACTGGTGGCGCTGGCCGGAGAGTATGGCGGCAGCCCGGCCCAGGTGGCGATTAACTGGACCCGCCAGCGCCCGGGCCTCGGCGCCCCCATCATTCCCATCCTCGGGGCGCGCAGCCTGGCCCAACTGGAAGACAATCTGGGCGCGCTGAACTTCGCCCTCACGCCGGAACAGGTCGCCGAACTGGATGCGCTGGCGCCAATTTCGCTGGGTTTTCCGCATGACTTTCTGCGCAGCGAGAATGTGGAAGACCTGATTTTTGGGCAGACCCTCAAAACCACCGACAACCACCGCGATGTGGTCTGGCGGTAGACGATGGGGTTGGACCTCGTACCCGCCAATATGGCCTACCTGCTGGCTGACCGCACGCGGGCCTACCTGACCTTGAGCACCCTGATGGCGGATGGCGCGCCCCAGGCTACCGTATTGTGGTTCGATACGGATGAAGAAGCCCTGCGCGTCAATATCCGGGTCAATTCGGTCAAGGCCCGCAACCTGCGGCGCGACTCGCGCTGGGCGGCCGTCATCCCGGACCCGCGCAACGCCAACACCTACCTGCTGCTGCGCGGCACAACCATCGCCTGGGAAGAGCACGGCGCAACCGAACACTTGGCTGGGCTGGGCATCAAATATGAGGGCGCGCCATACGCTGACCCCGGCCAACCGCACATCATCCTGCGGCTGATTCCGGAGCGGGTATACGTAAACTGACCTATGGCCCTTCCCACTCCGCCGACCAGACCGTAAGTTCTTCCGGCAGGTACATGGTC
>JANJTX010000012.1 GCA_024710875.1 Anaerolineales bacterium
ACCCCATAAGTCTTCCCCCCGGCCACCAGCGGCGCATACACGCCATCCTGGCTGCCCAACGCCTCTACAATCTTACCCAGAAATCGGCGCGCCTTTTTGGGCAACAGTTCCGCCACCACCGCGCGAGTATCCGGCACAAATACGGCTTGCCTGGTTTCCAGTACAGTTCGGAAAACCGCCACATCACGGGCGGCAAATTCGTAACCACTGATTTTCAGACCGGTCAGGCTTTCCAGGGTTTTCATCAGCCGTGGGGCAATCGCCACGCTGGCCACCTGCAACGTTTCGCCATCTGCCTGCAACAGATGAATGCCACCCCGCAAGCCCAGCACACGCAGTTCGCCTACAAACGCCTCAAATACCGCGGGGCGCGAAAGCGCTGCCCCTTGCAGGCGTGCTGCGGCGGCATTCAGGGAGTTCATCAGTTCCAGTTCAGGCTGGTTGCTGCCCAGCCCTTTCTTCTTCACAAACACGGTCCTTCCGCCGGCGCCGCGGCAAGCTAACCGCACAATAAAAGGTGGGTGCTCTCCCGGCACTCCACCTCCTCTATCTTCATTATAAATCTATACCAACGGGTTCAAACCCGTACCCTGGTACAGTATTTGCTGTTTTCAGCCTATTTTATCCGAGTTTCAGTTGCTTTCTTACAAAACCCAATATTTTCGTGAGCAAGCGCTGCTTTAACGAAGGATTCTTGACGCCCGCCAGCCCAATATCCATGCTCGCCAGCGCCTCCAGGTTGCGGCCGCTGCGTATCTGCAACGCCGTCAGGGCTTTCATCACGTCTGCCCGCAGGTCATTCTCACCCAGTTCTTTTAGCAGAGCCGAACTGCGGCCATACTCCGCTTCGGCTTCATCCAGCCGGCCCAAAGCATCCAGCGCCGCCGCCCGGTTGCCATAAGCCAGCGCCTGTTTCAGCCGGTCACCTGCCTGCTGAAACACCGCGGCGGTGCCTTCCACTGCCGCCAGCGCCCTGGTGGCATCTTTGGCCTGCAAGCGCGCCACACTGACATTATTCGCCATTTCGGCAGCCAGAACAACCTCCCCGGCCAAGCGGTAACCTTCCGCCGCCTGTTCAAAACGACCCGCCGCCCCGGCATAATCGCCGCGGCCGTATAACTCCCGGCCTTCTTCGGCAAGTTGTTCAGGGGCAAGAATTGTGTTCATGACTCTATATCGAAAAGGGGATAACGACCTAGATGGTTATTTCCAGCAGGCTCTCGGCAATCGAACGCAATTCAGCCGAAGACATTCGGCTGAGCTTCATCGCGATTTCGAGATACGGCTGGTTAACCCGTTTGCTCACAAAAGCCTGAATTTCGCGCGGCAACGCCCGGAATTCCGACCCCGCCCGTCGTTCCAGCAGGTAGCCGCCCACCGGAGTGGCCGGGTCGACAAAATCCGGTACGGTCAGGTCCACCAGGCGCGCCAGCAATTCCAATTCCGGCAACGGCAACGCGTTCTCCCCGGCTTCGTACTTTTTCAGACGTGCCGGCGATATACCTGTCTTGTCCTTTATCTGGGTAGCCGTCAGGTTGGCCTGCATCCGGGCCTGCTCCAGAGTCTTGCCCACATGGCGGTCTCGCAAAGCTAGGCTGTGTTCAATATATTCATCTTCCACCAGCGGCGGGTCATCCCCCAAAATGTCTTCCGTCCAAAAATGTTCCAGTGGCAGGTTTAGAAAATAGCACAGCAATTCCAATTCCGGCAGCGACGGGCTACGCCGCCCATTTTCAATTGACGTAATAGAGCCGGCCGATACGCCAATCGCCGCGCCAGTTTCTGACTTGGACTTCCCCGCGGTTTCCCGGGCATCCCGAATCAGAATTCCCAGTTTTTTGGCTCGCAAAGTCAGGGCGGTCTTAATGCTCTTGGTCATCCAGTGACTCCTTCAATAATTGCCTCGGCCATTCAGACCATGCCTGATTATATATCCCCTTCCTTCTATGCACAAATCCAGCCCGCCTCGGGTTCACGCGCCGCCATATTTTATACGCCGCCATATTTTATGCGCCGCTGCCCGGCATAAATATCTGCGCACCCAGGTCAAAGCCGGCCGCTTTCAACCGTGCCATGAACATCGGCCGGATGCCTGTCGCCCGCAGTTCACCCTGCACCTTGCCTTCCGGGCTCACGCCGGTCTGCTCAAAGCGAAAGACATCCGTCAAAATGACTGTATCGCCTTCCATGCCGCCCACTTCGGTCACATAGGTCACTTTGCGGCTGCCGTCCGTCAGGCGCGTTTGCTGCACAATCAAATCCACCGCCGAGGCAATCTGCTGCCGAACGACCTTGATTGGCAGGTCCATCCCCGCCATCAACACCATCGTCTCAATTCGCGCCAGGGCATCCCGCGGTGCATTGGAATGCAGGGTGGTCAGCGAACCGTCGTGCCCGGTATTCATTGCCTGCAACATATCAAAGGCTTCCCCGCCGCGCACCTCGCCCACCACAATCCGGTCCGGCCGCATGCGCAGCGAATTGCGCACCAGCCCCCGAATATCCATGCCCCCCTTCCCGTCCACATTCGGCGGCTTGGTCTCCAGCCGCACCACATGCTCCTGCTGCAATTGCAGTTCGGCCGCATCCTCAATCGTTACAATGCGCTCTTTATCCGGAATAAAAGAAGACATGATATTCAGCAAAGTGGTCTTGCCGCTGCCCGTCCCACCCGAGATGACGATATTCAGGTGTGCTTTTACACACGCTTCTAGAAACTGCGCCATCGGCTCGGTAATCGAGCCAAATTTTATCAAATCCGCCACGCCCAGCCGTTCTTTGGCAAATTTCCGGATTGTCAGCGAAGGCCCATCAATCGCCACCGGCGGCACCACCGCATTCACGCGACTGCCATCCGGCAGGCGCGCATCCACCGTCGGATTGTCCGGGTCCACTCGCCGCCCCAGCGGTAGCACAATCCGGTCAATTATCCGCAGGACATGAGCATCATCCTGAAATGTTACCGGGGCACGTTCTACCTTGCCTTTCCGTTCTACAAAAATATGCCGCGGCCCATTGACCATCACTTCGCTTACATCCGGGTCGTCCAGCAGCGGCTGGATCGGCCCATACCCCAGCAAATCATTGCTGATTTCGCGAAACAGGGCTGCCTTATCCCCCCGCGGTAATACCAGCTTGGTTTGGGCAAAGGCTTGTTCCAGTAATCCCTGTACCGCTTCTTTGCGCTTATCCGGGGGTAATTTATGTTCTTCCAGGTAACGGATGATTTGCTGAGTCAGATACCCGCGCAGCTTCTCCAGGTCTGGGCCCTTCAGCGCCGCCTCACCCTGCGTTCCCGCGTCAATCATGCCATTTCCTCTTTGGGCAGCACCCACACGATCGCCTCCCGGTTCACCAGCAACAGCTCCGTCCGGTACAAGTCCTGCCCATTGGCATCCATCACCACCGCGTCCGTTACCGCCACAAAGCGATCTTGATGGTTTAGTTCGTCTTTGAGCCGTTCGCCGGGGCGAATATGCAAAGACCCCTCGATCCGCTGGGATGTAGTCTGGACAATCACTTCTATCGGCTCTTTGGAAACCACATCGGTAAATATCTTGCCTTTATCATCAAAAGGTATTGTCATTGCAATCCCTTCTTACTCCACTAGTTGCTGCCCACTCTAATCGGTTGCGTGGTGCGTTTTTTCAAGTTTTTGTGCATCGCTTCCGCCAATTCACGCATCGCAATCGCTGCCACTTCGCCGGGGAATTTGTGTTGCATTGGCACATGCTGATTGTTCGCCAGCGAAAAATTCGCCTCGGTAAACGGATACGAACCTGGAATTTCCAAACCCAGGACTTTCTCGATATCCCGCTTTGTCATACCCTCCAGGCCTACCGCCCGGTTAATAATCGGGAACAATTGCTCACGTTCCATGCCTTTCCCCTCCAGAAAGGCAATCACCCGCCCGGTCAAATCCACCGTCCCCGGGTCAACGCTCATCACCAGCGCCAGCTGGTCTGCCACCAGAATAATTGGCATGGCAATGCGGGAAAGCGAGCGGCCCAAATCTACAAACACATAATCGAAAATACCGCGCAAAGTATTTAAAATTACCGGCACTCGCGCGATATCCAGATCGTTGGATTCCTCCGGGTCCGGGCAACCCGCCAGCAATTGAAAATTCCACAATTTGAATTCCGGCAGAGATTCGGCGAAATATTCTGGAGTCGCCTCGGCCATCGTCATCCGGGTTGCCTCGACAATGTTCAGAGGCCCTTCATAACCCACTATCCCTGCCAGCGAGCCCAGCGGCAGCACCAGGTCCACTACCGCTATTTTCGCGTCTGGCTCCAGATCGCCCAAACTGGCCGCCAGATTCACGCACAACGAGGAAGTCCCCGTCCCTCCTTTGGCGCTCAAAAACACCACCAGTTTGGCATCCTTGCGGTCCTTGCGGGTCGCCCGCGGGGAGGTCGATGCAACTGCCGCTGATGACGCTGGCCGCTGTGCGCTGGCATCCTGCAGGGCCGCCAGCAATAATGGGAGCGCATCCCCCTCTTTGGTGAAGTAGTTCGCAAATCCCACCTCAATGATCTGCTGGATTTCCACCGGGTCGCGCAGGCTGGAAAAGGCAATAATCGGCTTTCCAGCGGTGCGGCCATCCGAGCGCAACTTCGCTACAAAATCCTGCACGCTCATATCGGTAAAGGTCGGGTCAAGCACAATCACATGTGGGCGGTCGCGCCACGCGGCAATCAGCCCCTCCTTGCCACCTGCCGCTGAAGATACCTCCAACCCGGCCTTCTTCAACTCGTAGGTCAGGTAATTAATCGTGGCAGCATCTTTATCAATTATCAATACTCGGGTCGCCAAGGCTATCTGCCTCCTGCTTCACCCGGCATGGTGTAGCCCATCCCGGAGCGCGTAACAATATGTAGTGGGCGTTTGGGGTTTTCTTCCAACTTCTGGCGCAAGCGCGAGATACACACCCAAAGGATTTCCTTGTCCTCGCCGTACTCTTCGCCCCAGACACTTCGTAGCAGTTCCTCGGCGGTCAGGGTCTTGCCAGCATGATGAGCAAATTGCAGCAGCAAGCGGTATTCCGTGGCCGAAAGATAAACCGGCTTGTCATCCACCCGCACTTCGGCGCTCGCAAAATCAATTTCCAGGTCTCCGTGGCGGAACACGCTCACCTCGCCCCGGTAGTCGCCCAGGGCAGCCCGGCGCAGCACCGCCCGCACCCGTGCCACCAGCTCCTGCGCCGAAAACGGCTTCACGATGTAATCATCGGCTCCGCGATTCAGTCCCTCCACCCGGTCAGGCTCTTCCCCTTTGGCGGTGAGCATAATTACCGGCAGCATGGAAAACTCGCGAATTCGGTCCAGGGCGCTAAACCCATCCATTACCGGCATCATTACATCCAGTAAAACCAGGTCTGGCTTGGCATCCACTACCTGCTGCACCGCCTCCTGACCATTGGCGCAGGTCAGCACTTCAAAACCCTCGGCGCTTAGATTGGCTTCAACCAGCCGCAGGAAGCGGGGTTCATCATCGACTACCAGAATTTTTTCAGGCATGTTTCTCCTCGTCCGTCCCACTCTCATCGGCGGCCCGTGGCAACCACAGACTGAAAGTCGTTCCCTGTCCGGGGTGTGACTCAACCCGGATTCTTCCCTGATGCGATTTTACAATTTGCTCGCAGATAAACAGACCCAACCCGGTGCCGCGCACGCCGGCGCTGCGCTCCGGAACCCGGTAAAACCGCTTAAACAGATTGGGCAGGTGCTCGGTTGGGATGCCCGGGCCGTCATCCGCCAGATGGATTTCCAGGCCTTCGGCCGCATTCGTTACCCACAACCGCAGGCAACAGCCAGGCGCATATTTGGCCGCGTTGGCGGTCAGGTTTTCAAGCACCTGCCCCAGCCGCTTGCCATCTACCCGCACCCACACATCGGCTTCCTCCAAATCCACGCTCATCTCCAAATTATTATAGCGTGATTGCATCCGCCCCATCACATCCCCCAGGACGTCTGAAAGGCGTACCCGCTTCAGTTCCATCCGCAATGTGCCGCTCTGCAAGCGCGACGAATCGAGCAGATTTTCAATTAACTCGCTCAAACGGTCGCTCTCCTCATCAATAATCGTCAGGAACTCGCGCAAGGTAGCTTCATCCCACTGGGCGTCTTTGCGCAGCAAGGTCGTCGAATAGCCTTTGATAAAGCCCAGCGGGGTGAGCAGTTCATGCGAAACCATCGCAATAAAATCGTCCTGCAAACGCGCCAGCCGCCGTTCAGCCTCGAGGTTCGCCACGCGCGCCACCAGCAGCGAGCGCTCAAACAACTGGGTGACATGGGTTGCGATGAAGGATGCCAGCCCCACCTGCTCCTCGGTGTAACTCGGCCCCCCAAAACGAATGAATACCAGCGCCCCGGTCTTGCGCCCACCGGCGATCATCGGCAAGGCCAGGTAATAATGCTCGTCCAGGCGGTCGCCGCCCTTTACGCCCTCTTCCTGGATTACCACATCCCCGGCTTCCAGCGCCTGCTTGGCCGCCAACTCGCCCCACACCAGGTCGGCCGGAGCCGAGCGCCCCCGCCCGACCACGCGCGCAAACAACGGCTCCAGCGGTTCTGGGCCATCAGCCTGTACCCGGTACAATACCGCGCTATCAAATATGAAGACTGAACGAGTCAGGTTGGTAATCTGGTCCATTGCTGTATCAATGTCTTCAGCCATTGATACCACCCGGCTGATGGCATACACCGCTTCCAACTCATTGGGGCGCAACCGCCCTGCCGAAGTACCCGAATCAGGCATTGCTCAACCCCAGCACAAAGCTGAAACAGGCCCCCTGCCCGGCCTCTGAAACAACCTCCATCTGACTGTGATGGGCTTCTACAATCTGCTGCACCAGTGCCAGCCCCAGCCCGGCCCCGCCTACCTGCCTCGTACTGGAACCATCCAACTGGTGGAACGGCTCGAAAATTTCGTTGATTTTCTCGGCCGGAATCCCCACGCCGTTATCGCGCACTTCAAACCGGATACCCTGCCCCTGCCGACTGGCGCTCACTTTTACCCAGCCGCCTTCCTGATTAAATTTAATCGCGTTCTCCAGCAGGTGTTCCAGCGTCCAGCCGAGTTTCTCGGGGTCGGCCTCCACCGCTGGCAACCCCGGCTCGGCTTCCACACGGACCGTCACCCCGCGTTGCTGGGCTAGGCTCGCATTCCGTTCCACCGCCGCGGCCAACAAGTCCGCTGGCGCAATCAACTGTGGGTTAATTCCCATCTCACCCTGCGCCATCACTGCCACCTGAATCAGATTTTCAATCAGCCCATCCAGCCGCTTATAGGCCCGGATCATCACTTCCAGGGCGCTGTCCTGTGCTTCGCTCACCGGCCCCAGCGCCCCTTCGGCCATCAATTCCAGATAGCCGCTCAAATGTGTCAGGGGAGTGCGTAATTCATGCGATACATTCGAAATGAAGTTGTTTTTCAGTTCGCCCAGTTCGGTCAACCGCAGCAACGCATTCTCCAGTTGCTCGGTACGGGCTTTCACCCGGCCATCCAGGTCCTGGTTGGTTTTACGCAATGCCTCCTGCAACGCCAGAATTTGCTCAGTCACGGCCGCGTCCAGATCGGCCCGCTCCAGCAAACCCAGTGCAATCAGGGCCTGCCCCAGCAGCACCGCCTGGCCCAGGGCTGCCTCGCGCTGCTGATAGGCCAGCCCGGCTTCCAACTGCTCCACCGTGATATAGCCGCGCTGTACCAAAAAATCCCCCAGCCGCGGGATTAGCAACTCGGGCGCTAACTGGGGCAGGGGGCGCGTCTCAATCCCGCGCGCCACCCGGCGCTCGGCCACCGCCACCGCCAACGCAATGTTGGCGCCGCAATGCGGGCATTCCATCGCCCGCCGGGGCGCGGCCTCCCCGCAATTCGGGCACTCCATCATTTCAGCCATCACAGTACTCAAAGTATACGCCAGACGCCAACCCCACGCAACGCGCTACCCTGACATCCCCCGGAAGCGCGCTCTACTCGCCCCCTTTCACATGCCGGTAGAAGAAGCTTAATGACCGCCCCATAGCGGCTACAAACTCAACCGAAAGGTTATGGTTGTCTCCCGGGTAAATGTACAACTCCGCTACCTGGCCGGCCGCCAGCAATTGGCTGTACAGCCGCTCCGATTGTGCCACCGGCACGCTTGTATCCAGCGTGCCATGATGCAATTGGATTGGTCCGGACAGGTCCTCCAGGTAGTAATTCGCCGAAAGCGACTGCCAGAGTTCCGGATTCTCGTCCGGCAGTCCGTACTGGGCTATCAAGAGGTCGCGCCCGCGCCGGAACCAATTCAACGCCAGATCATCATACGCCGCTACTACCCCGGCCCAGATAACGCCGGCCCTGATATCCGGGTCTACCACCATTGCCCGCAAGGTGATGTAGCCACCCATCGAGTGCCCCCACATCCCGATTCGTTGCGGGTCAGCCTGCGAAAATTTTTTCATCGCCTCGGTCGCGTTAAGCACATCAATCACATAATCCGGATGGCGATAGGCCCCGCGCGGTTCACCTTCCGAGCGGTCATGCCCGCGGTAATCCGGGCGCAGCACAATATAGCCTGAGCGCGCAAATGCATCCACATACGCCACATAGCGCTCGGTCGTCCGGTACTGGTCGGGCGGAATATATCCGTGGTTGAAGATAATCACCGGCCAGCCGGTTTCCGGCGGTTCACCATTCGGAATCGTCAGCAGGGCATAAATCGTCAGCCCTTCAGATTGATAAGAGACATAGTGTCGTGAGTAGTTCGCCCCCGACTCCAGCGTTTCAATAAATTGAATTTCCCCACCGTTATAGGACTGCAGACGCAGGTACTCAATCGTCAACGGGTCGGGCGTGGGCGTGGGTGTCAGCGATGGCAGCGCCGTGGGCGTGGCGGTTGGGCTATCCGTCGATGTCGGGGGTACCGGTGTGGCCGGTTCGGTACGCACTTCCGGTGCCGCAACCGGGGCGGGAGCGGCCTGCACCAAAGCGCACCCCGCCACCACTACAACCGCCAGAAGTAGAATTGCGTGTCGAAAAAACCCCAATCTCAGGCACCCCCGGACCCATACAGGCTGGGGTCTGTTGGCGTGTTGCCAGAGCGGTCATGCACGTACACCCAGTCTCCCAGGTCGGCCCATTGGTACAGCCAGTAGGCATCCGCATTGGAAAGATTGGCGCAACCATGTGATTGTTCAATCCCAAAATAGTCGTGCCAGTAGGCCCCATGAAAAGCACGTGCTTCATCAAAATACATCGTATAGGGCACATCTTCCAGATAGTAAAAATCCGAACGATCGGCCTCAAACGCGCCGGTCATATAGGTTGTTTCAACTTTCTCAAAAATCTGGAACAAGCCGGGCCGCGTCCACCAGCCGGGCACCCCGGTGGATACCAGCGTGGCAAACACCAGGCGGCTGTTCTCATACACCGCTATCGTCTGTTGCTCCAAATCCACGTCAATCCAACGTCCGTTGGTTACGCCCTCTGGCGCGGTTACAGACGGGAATACCACGGCTGTGCCGCGCGACTCCACCCACTCTTCCGGCCCAATCCGGTACCACACCAGGCCATCCAACTCTGCCCGTTCATACAACTGGAATACCTGTTGTTTGCTGTACCACTGGCCGGTCAACGACACATTATTGAGCCCGGGGGCGCGCTGGCTTTCCATTGGCCACAGGAACCAGCCAAACGCCGTGTCTGGTGTGCGGGAAAACTCCAGCCCGGCGAACCGCGAGGGCGAAACACTCAATGAAATCTGGTCGCGGCGCACCCACTCGCCCGGCGCAATCATGTAATAGCGCTTGCCATCCACTTCGCGCGAATCAATAAAAGTCAGGTAATTGAAACCTGCATCAATCACCCGTTTCGCCACTTTGCCCTCAATCGCATCTTCCAGACTGGCAAAAATCTTCACCGGGCCTTCCAACGCCTTCACATAGTAATAGGGCACAATCCCCAGGTCCGGGTCAATCGGGCGGGCCGGCAGCACCTGGCGCGGATAAGTAATGCCCAACGCCGCCAGTTCACTCAAGCTCGCTGCCGGGCCAGCCAGCAGGCAGTCTTCCGGCTGGCCAACATAAACCTCCGGCAGGCATACCGGCTCGGGGTGCGTGGCATTCACCGCCGCCGCCTGAACCGGGCGGGCGGCCAAGACCGCCAACAGCATGGAAACCACTAAGGATATTTTCATCATCGGGAATTATAACAAGCCGAGGTTTTACGCAGCCCGGCGCGGCGCTCCATCTTTCGGACGATTTTTGTGGCGCCGGTCTTACTCACCCCACCGCCCACCAGTCTCGCCCTTCCACCAACCCCATGCCGTTCAGCCGCGCCCGGATCAATGCCCGGGCCCCGCGCGCCGCCACCGCCGTCAGCACCACCGGCGGCTTGTCGCCCCCCAGCCACTCACCCAGCGCTTCCGGTGCCAGTATCGGCAGGCCTCGCCGCGTCCGCCCAATCTTCTTCATATCCACATCCACAAAGGCGCGCAAGTCGGCCCCTTCCCGCAACAGGTGCTTGCTCAACCTACGGCCCATCATCCCCGCCCCCCACAGGATCGCCGGACGACCGGCCAATGGCCCGCGCCGCAGGTAATGAGCCTTGGCCCGCAGGAAATTTTCTACCGAGTAACGGCTATCTGTACGGGTGGCCCGTACCGGGTGATCACGCCAGGCCAGCAGGGTTTCCGGGGTCTTGGCAAACCGCAAACCGGCTTCGGCCGCCCGCAGCCACAAGTCATAGTCTTCCGGCCAGCCGTGTTCGGCATAACCGCCCAGGCGTGCATACGCCACACGCCGAATCATTGCGCTGGGGTGCGCCAGCGGGCTTTCCACAAAACGCTCACGCAGCAATTCCGTCTCAGTTCGCAGGCCGTTCATCCATTCAATATAAATCGCAAATCCCGCGCGGACCGCCCCCAGGGCTTCAATCCGGCTGGCGAGGATGTCAGTTTCCGGGTAGCGTTCAAACCACGTCCGCTGGATTGCCAATCGTTCCGGGTGCATGGCATCATCCGCATCCATTCGTGCCACAAATTCGCCACGTGCCAGCGCCAATCCGGCATTGAGGGTGTCCAACAGCCCGCGGTGCGGCCAGCTCTCATGCCGGATGCGCTCATCCTGCCGGGCCGCCGCCGTGAGAATCTCCCCCGTCGCATCAGTTGAGCCGTCATCCAGCGCCAGGACTTCATAATCCCCAAAGGTCTGGGCCGCAATACTCGCCAGCGCTTCTGGCAACGTTTCGGCCGCGTTATAGCACGGCATCAGGATCGAGATTTCAGGCATCACAGGAATCAGTATACCTTGCCACAGGCGTTGTTATACTTGGGGGCGATCCCACCACTGGAGAACAGCCCTTCATGGAAACCGTCCTCGCCAACCTGCTAACCATTCTCAACAACTGGCTGGAACAGGCCGGCCAGAACCTGCCCAAACTCATCGCCGCAGTGGCCATCGTGCTGCTTGCGCTTGGGTTGGCTAACCTGGTGCGCCGCCTGCTGGTACGCACCCTGCGCGCCCGCCAAACCGACCCGGAGTTGATTGCCCTGCTCGCCCGCCTGGTACGCGGCGCCATCATTCTCCTTGGTCTCGTCCTGGCGTTGGAGCAAGCCGGCACAGATGTCAGCGCCCTGCTCACCGGCCTGGGCATCCTTGGCTTTACGCTCGGCTTTGCCCTGCAAGATATCAGTAAGAATTTCGTCGCCGGCCTGCTCATCCTCATCACCCAACCCTTTGACCTGAATGACACCATTGAAGTCGCCGGGTTTACTGGCAAAGTGCTGGATATTAACCTGCGTGACATGGTCATTGAAGCCGCCGATGGCCGCTACGTCCGCATCCCTAATGGGGATGTCATCACCAGCTCCCTGGTGAACTACACCCGTACCCAGCGCCGGCGCATCAGCCTTCGCTTCACGGTTGCCAGCCAAACCGACCTGCCGCAGGCGCGTGAAATCGCCCTGGCTGCGCTGCAAGACCTGCCCGGCCTGCTGAACCCGCCCGCCCCGGAAGTGGTCTTTGATACGTTTGGTTTGCTGGGGATTGAAGGAACTGCTCACTACTGGATAAACACTCGCCAGACCGACTATTGGAGTGGCCAAACCGCCGGGCTGCACGCTTTGCAGAGCGCCTTCCAGACCGCTGGCATTGAAATCCCCATCGCCGAGCCGCGGACCACGCCTCAGTAATCGCGCAGCATCCGGTCATCGCCGCGCTGTGCTTCCCACGGATACACAATGTGAGCGTCCGTGCTGGCGGCGTAATAATCTGGCCGGGCCGAGCCAAACAAGTTGCGGTGCGGGTTGAAATGCATCACCGCCGTACTGGGTAAGCCGCCCGCTGCAGACACCCGGTTCTTCACCGCGGTACTTGTCCTCCCCGAACCCCATACATCATCCACTACCAGCGTTCGTCGGCCAGAGAGCAACTCGTTTTCCGGGAACTGGATAAACTGCGGCCACACCAGCAATTTGGCGCGTTCGCCATCCATTTCTGCCGGAAAATCTACCGCCGCAGTCAAAATATGCGTCATCCCCAGCGCTTCGGCCAGCATCCCCCCCGGCACAATCCCACCGCGGGTGATAATCACCATGGCTTCAAATTCATGGTCAAATTGCACCACCAGGTGGTCAATCAACCGGTCCACTTCTTCCCAGGCTACCAATTCTCGACGCATCCCAACCTCCACCAGCCTCCCCTTTCATCCGGCCAATTATAGCAACGATTGCGGCTGGGTTTCCACTCGCCAACCTTCCAGCGGCAGATTCGCCAGCAGGGCGGCCGGGTCTGGTCCGCGCACCACAATCTGCCAGCGATACTCCTTATTAAGCCGGCCATGAAAACACGGCGCTGGGCCAATCAATTCCGTCGCTTGCCGGCTCTCCGTTTCAATTCGCTGCCGCAACTGGGCCGCCAGGCTGTGGGCCCGCACCTCAGCCGCCTGTGGTGTGGCTGCGCGCGTCTCCAACCGCACCAATCGCGCATAGGGCGGATAACCCAGCCACCGGCGGTTGGCCAATTCTTGGGTAATGAAGCCCTCATAATCATGCCCGGCGGCGAACTGAATGACCGGATGCTCCGGCAGAAAAGTCTGCAAAATCACCTGTCCACCCAGCGGGCTGCGCCCCGCCCGCCCGGCCACCTGAGCCAGTACCTGGAAAACCCGCTCACTGGCAAATGGGTCGGGCAGCGTCAGCCCCACATCCGCCAGCACCACCCCCACCAGCGTCACCAGCGGCAGGTCCAGCCCTTTGGCCACCATCTGGGTGCCAATCAGTACATCCGCCTTGCGGTTGGTGAAATGCATCAATATCAGGTCATGGGCGCCCTTCTGGCGCGTGGTTTCATGGTCCCAGCGCAGCGTGCGCGCCGCGGGGAAAAGTGACTCCACCTCTGCTTCTACGCCCTGGGTGCCCAACCCATAATGCCGGATGCGCTCCGACCCACACGCCGGGCAGGTCGTTGGATTCTGGCGGGCGTATCCGCAATGGTGGCACAGCAGCCGCCCGCCTGCCGTTGCCGCTTCACTGACCGTATGCAGCGTGAGCGGGTTGTCGCAGCGCGGGCATTTCAGCGCCTGGCCGCAATCCCGGCAGAACACATACGTCGCCGCTCCACGCCGATTGAGAAACAGAATCGCCTGCTGATCGTTCGCCAGCACTTCAGCCAGGGCAGTCTGCAAGGCCCGGCTGAAGATGCCGCTGTGTCCGCTCTGCAATTCGGCCCGCATATCCACTACATGAACCGGCGGCAGCCCGGCCGCCGCGGCCTGCTCGCTGGCAGTCTGGTAATTCGCCGCCCCCTCCCCCAGCCGCTTTCGGTAGGAGGTCACCGTATCCTTGTGGGCCAATATTCGCGCCGGTAATTCCAGCCGCGTAATCCGTCCGTGCAGGCTGTGGTAATACGTCACTGCATCCGGCGTGGCCGACCCCAGCAGGCACACCGCCCCGGCCAAACGCGCCAATTCAATTGCTATCGGTCGGGCATGGTAAAACGGCAATTGCGTGTCCTGGTAATAGGCCGGGTCATGTTCTTCATCCACTACCACCAGCCCCACATCCGGCAACGGCGCAAACAAGGCGCTGCGCGGCCCGATAATCACCGGCAACTGCCCGCGCCGGGCGCGCCGCCAGGTATCGTAGCGCTCGCCATCTGAAAGGCCGGAATGCAGCAGCCCCACCTGGCCGGGGAAACGCGCCAGGAAGCGCCGCACCATTTGCGGCGTCAGCGCAATTTCCGGCACCAGCACAATCGCACCCTGGCCCTGCGCCAACGCTTGCGCCACCGCCCGCAGGTACAACTCCGTCTTGCCGGCTCCTGTTACCCCATGTAGCAGAAATGGTGCGCTTTTCTCGCCCCGCTGCATCTGCTCAAACCCGGCGGCAATTGCCTGCCAGGCCCGTTGCTGGTCTGCCGTTAGAGCCAGGGGGGTAGCCGGGTCATACGTCAGCCCTGCCAGCGGGTCGCGCCATGCTTCTTCTTCCCGCAGCAAAATCAGCCCCTGCTCGGCCAGGCTTTTCAAGTCGCTTAAGTTCGCGCCGCTTTCGGCATACACCCAGTTCACATCCACCGCCGCCGGTTCCGCCAGCAGGAATTCCAGCGCTTTCTGTCGTCGTACCTGCGCCGCCCCCCGCCCCAGTTCCGGCAAGCGGGCGCGCGCCTGTTCGGGCGCGGCCGCCAGTTGCGCTGTCCGCACATACTTGGCCCGCACGCGCGGCTCCGGTAAAAATGCCTCGCTCACCAGCGCCCCTTGCCGCACCAGCCGTTGGGCGGCCGCGCGCCAATCGCCTTTCGGGAACAGGCGCGCGAACTGTCGCCCCTGCAACGGGCCACGCTTTTCAATTTCATTCAGTATCCGTTGTTGAATGGCCGTCATCGAAACGGGTGCAATCGCTCCCGTCCGGCGGTAGCGGGTATCCGCTTGAGGCGCCAGCCCGGGCGGCAACATCAGGCCAATGCAGGCCGCCAGCGGTGCCAGCGTCAGGGTTGCCATCCGACGCGCCAGTTCAATCTGCACCGCCGTCAGGCTGGCATCTGCCGCCACCCTGGCCTGCACCGCCTTTGTCTCGGCCACTTCCGGCGTCGGAACAAACCCCAGGACCACCCCATATGCCAGTTGCGCCCCAAATGGCACGCTGACCAGGTCGCCGGCTAGTACCTGGCCTTCCAGTTCATCAGGCAAATGATAATGGAAAACCCCGGCAACGCTGGGGTTATTGACCGCCACTTCTACATAAATTGGCATCGGAAATCCTGCAGGCCGGTCGCCCTGCTTATGGCAGGTAACTCAAATAGACCTGGTTGCCCACCGCCAGAAAAATTGCCCGAGTCGGGCTGACGGCAAAGGCCGTTACCAGTCCGGGTGGAAAGTCAGACTGAACCCGGTACTGGCGCACCAGGTTCACCCGCAGGCTGAAGTGATACACCGAGCGCGTGATAGGGTCCAGAAAAAACAGTGAGGGCTCCGGTGGGTCGGTCTGCTCCAGTTGCGAAAAGGTCGCCCCGGCCACCTGCGAACCGGCCGCGCGCCCCGGGCGGTCGTCTGTGTACACGGCCGGGTCTTCGCAACGAGTCGGCGACTCGCGCAGGCTGCTGAAAACGCACAGGGTGTAATGGCCATCGCTGTGCAACACAAACAGGTCAGCGCCATTTACGGCCAGGTCAATCGCGCCACCCAGCGCCGGGACCTCTGCCCCAAAGAAAAAGCGCGGCGGCCCGGGGAACTGGCCGTCTTCCCCGTCATACAACCACACGGCATTGGTCAGTGGGTCCAACACGTACAATCGTCCGCCATCCACCGCCAGGGCGCTGGGGTTGCCCCAGGCACTGTCGGGGGGGGTCAGAGGGGCAACCAGCGGAGCTTTCTCGGGAATGCAAAACATCAGGTTGCCGTTCCCGTCCATCGCCACAATTTCAGCGCCTTGCTCATTTTGCGGCACGGCGACGATATCCACCACCGGTCCAACAATAAACTGGCCATGTTGCGCCGGCCCGCACGAAAAAGTCGGGTCGAGTTCATAGCCGCGCCCGGTCAGCCACGCTCGCAATACCCGCCCACTGTTGGCATCCAGCATATACAAGTTTGTGCCGGTCGCCACCATTTGCCGAATACGAATCGAACCACTAAGCGACCCCGAAATTGCTGGCGTGAAGGTCAGGCGGAAAACTCCTTCCAGTTCATCCAGGGCGCCCTGGGCGCGCTGGCGCAAGGAGTCCGTCTCGGGCGTCCGGCTGTAAGCCTCGGCTCGCTCCAGCAATGCCAGCGTATTCTGCCAACCGGCCGCAGCTTCGCTACTATCGCTGGCCTCCGCCGCCGATTCAGCCGCCAATTGCGCCTGACCCAGGTACGTCTGGTAACCCTGCTCACGCCCCAGATTCAAGTAAATCACCAGTGCTACTGTCGTCACCACCACCGGCACCGCCACCGCCACCAGCGCCATGGTCGAGGCTGGCAGATTCAACATTTCGTCTGTCGGCAGCATCCGCCCCAAGAAAGCTTTCAGGCGCGCCCCCGCCTGGCGCAGGGCAGCTCCCAGCCCACTGGCTGCACCTCCGGCCAGCGCACTTACCGCCGGCAACCGCCCCAACGCGATCTGAATGGGCGACGCCTTCTTTACTTCTGGCGTCCGTTCAGGCTTGATACGCTGGGCAGGCCGATCCAGCGGGGAACGCGCCGCCAGCGGCTCCTCAGCCTCGGCTTCGACTTCCCTCGGCCGATTCTTTATCGATTCAACCCGCGCCGGTGCCCCCACGGGCGGGCTGGCCTTTTCTTGCAGTATTTCTGGCGCTGCCGTTTCGGCTGGGCGCGCCACCGGCTGCTGGGCCGCGGCAGGGGTGCGTAACAACGCCAGTTGCCCATTCCCCGGGCGGGCTTCGATCAACACCGCCTGTAAATCCGTACCGGCATCATCCAGAAAACGCCGTGCCGCGTACCCCAGTGGCCGCCCGACCACCTCCCGGAACGTCGCTGAATTCCAGCCCGCAGGCAGCTTCGGAACAAAAAGTAGCAGAGCCCCCGGGCTCAATGGAGTTTGAAAGAATCGAATTTGGGGCGTACGCGCCACCCCCAGCCCGCGTCCGCTGGTTTCCGGGTCATGCAGGTGTTCAATTCCGGCCCGCGTCATCAAAAAACCGTGCGCCGGGCCACACTGGGCCATGAACAGCATATCCTCGCGCAAGGCCATCAGCGTCAGGTACACCACGCTCGGTTCGCCCCCACCTTTTAGATTACGGTTCAACAGCGTCTCATTCAGCCCTTCGGCCAGTTCCCGCAGAGCAGCCGTGGCCGAACCCGGCGTACCGTAAAATGTGCGCTCTAAACTTTGCAGCAACGTCAGAGATTGCTCGCGCGAAAGGGTCGGCCCGCTGGCCACATGCAAATAGCCGATAAAGCCATCCTGCTTGCGCCCGCGCGCCACCCGCCGCGGCGGCTGGGCCACATGCACACCCGGCAGTCCGGGCAGGTCGCGCCCCGCGCTGCGGTGCAGCCCCACAAGGTTCAAATCATAGGATTCAGTCATAAGTAAAAGGGGTTCGCGTGCCCCAAATTGTCAGTTAATGGCTCGGAATCATTATACTGGTAAAATCCCACCGGGCTATTCCGGCAGCCGCTACAACTCCGCCGACCGCCACTTTCCTTACAGGTACACACCCACCCCATGCAACTCTCCCTCATCACCCAAGAAACCGACTGGTTGCCGCTCGCTGCCGAGTGGAACGCCCTCCTCATCCATAGTGCAAGCGATGTGCCGTTCCTGCGCCATGAATACCTGCTCGCCTGGTGGCAGCACAAGGGCGGCGGCGAATGGCCCGCCGATAGCCAGCTCGCCATCGTCCTTGCCCGCGACCCCGCCGGAGCGCTCCTCGGCATCGCCCCGCTGTTTCTCGCCCCCGCCAAAGACACCCAGCGCCCGGCTCTGCACCTGCTCGGCAGCCTGGAAATTAGCGACTTTCTCGACCTCATCGCCCGCCCCGCAGACCTGCCAACCTTCACCGCCGCCCTGCTGGGTTTCCTCACTGGCCCCGAAGCCCCCACCTGGCAGACCCTGGACTGGCAAAACATCCTCGAAGACTCGCCCACCTTGCCAGCCCTGCAAGCCGCCGCCGAAGCCACTGGCCTCACATATACCCACAGCCGCCTCCAGCCCGCGCCTTTCATCCCACTCGCTGGCGATTTTGACGCCTGGCTCGAATCCATTGACGGCAAGGAACGCCAGGAATTCCGCCGCAAACTCCGCAACGCCGCCCGCTACCCCGTGCCCGTCGGCTGGTACAAACTCACCGACCCTGCCACCCTCCCGGAAGAATTTGAGGCCTTCGGCAAATTGATGGTGCAGGAACGCGGCAAGCAGGACTTTCTCACCTCCGCCATGGCCACCCAGATGCTCGCCATCGCCCAGGCGGCCCTCGCTGGCGGCTACCTTGACCTGCGCTTTCTCACCGTCGGCAAGCAGAAGGCCGCCGCCCTGCTCTGTTTTGATTACAACAACCGCCTTTGGGGTTACAACTCCGGCCTGGAAAATCGCTTTGGCGACCTCTCGCCCGGCGCCGTCCTGCTCGGCTTTACCCTTATGGATGCCTGCGATACTGGCAAAACAGCCTTTGACTTCATGCGCGGCGACGAAGAATACAAATTCCGCTACGGCGGCATCCCCCGCTGGGTCACCCGCGCCCTGATTCAACGTTAGTCCCAAGGAGCCCCCCATGCTGGACCTCACCGAAATCCGCCGCCACTTCCCCGCCCTTCAACAGCGCCCGGCCATCTACTTTGATAACCCCGCCGGCACCCAGGTCGCCCGCCAGTCGGCTGACCGCATGCTCGATTACCTTCTGCACACCAACAGCAACAAGGGCGGCGCCTTTGCCTTAAGCCGCGCCAGCGATGCCGTGCTGGACGAAGCCCGTCAGGCCGCCGCCGACTTCCTCGGCGCCGTCCGCAAGGAAGAAATCGTCTTCGGCCCCAATATGACCAGCCTCACCCTCCACCTCAGCCGCTCGCTCGCCCACCGCCTGAACCCCGGCGACCGCGTCCTCGTTACCCGCCTCGACCATGATGCCAACATCAGCCCCTGGACCCGCATCGCCGAAGACCGCCGCGCCGAAGTCGTGTGGGTGGATTTTGACATGGAAGACGGCACGCTCAACCCGGACAGCCTGCGCGCCGCCCTTGAACAACAACCCAAGCTGGCCGCCATCGGCTACGCCAGCAACGCTCTTGGCACTGTCAACCCCGTCAAAGACATCATTCGCCAGGCCCGTGCCGCCGGCGTCGAAACCATCTTCATCGATGCCGTCCAGTACGCCCCCCATGGCCCCATTGATGTACAGGATTTGGATTGCGATTTTCTCGCCTGCTCGGCCTATAAATTCTTTGGCCCGCACCTCGGCCTGCTCTATGGCCGTTACGAACTGCTGGACGAACTTACTGCCTACAAGGTCCGCCCCGCCAGCAACCAGCCGCCCTACAAGTGGGAAACCGGCACCGGCAACCATGAAGGCATCGCCGGTCTGCTCGGCGCGCTGGAATACATCGAGTGGCTCGGCGAAACCTACGGCGCTGACCAGCACGCCCGCCTCGCCGAAACCTACACCGGCCGCCGCCTCACCCTGCGTAAAGGCCTGGCCGCCCTGCGAGCCTACGAATTTGAGTTAAGCCGCGCCATGCTCGAGATGCTCGCCAGCATCCCCAAGCTGCGCCTGTACGGCCTGGCCGACCCGCGCCGCATCGAAGAGCGTGTCCCCACGTTCTCCATCAACATCGAAGGCCATCACCCCCGCGCCGTCGCCGAAGCCCTCGATAAGCGCGACATCTACGCTTGGGATGGCAACTACTACGCCCTGGCCGTCACCGAGCGTCTCGGCCTCGAAGACCACGGCGGTATGGTACGCCTCGGCCCGGTCCACTACAACACGCTGGAAGAAGTTCAGCGCGTCGGTCAGGCCCTCGCCGAAATCAGCGCTTCCTGAAAACCAAACGCCCCCGAAACCGGGGGCGTTTTCAATTCAAGTCAAACTCTTTTACACTACATCCAACTGCACCCCTGCACTGGTATCCTTGCGAAACGGCCGGTCCAACACACCATATAAATACCAGCGACACAGTCCGTGGGGGGTTCCGGCGCTGGGCGGATAGCCCTCGGGGATGGTTATTTCAAACGGGAAGGCATAACGCGCCCCTGCTTGCAGGCTTTGGCGATCGGCAACCTCCACCGCCTCAACCTCCTCTTCGTGGGAATTCATTACTGCGGTATCGCGGCCCGTCAAGCGGCTCTGCAATTCGGGTAAATCCCGC
The DNA here is from genome assembly GCA_024710875.1 of Anaerolineales bacterium. Classification (GTDB taxonomy): domain Bacteria; phylum Chloroflexota; class Anaerolineae; order Anaerolineales; family UBA11579; genus SCUK01. Next base: position 20,281 of record JANJTX010000012.1, read on the forward strand.
GGCACCGCTTCCCGGATTCGCAATTCAACCCGCACACCGGAGATATCTATATCCACCTTCGGCTGCACAACCAGTTCACCCCGCATAAGCTCTCCAACCGCCCAGTTCGTACCCGGCAGGTGGAGTTCCAGACTGGCTTCTTCCGGTTCGTTGCTCTGCCCAAAAACGCCAGCCGCGTTCTCAGCCAGTTGCCCGGCAATCAAAATCTCCACTTCTTCGCGAATATCAAAAGCCAGATTACGCCCGGCGCGCACCTCAACCGCCCAGCCATACTCCATCAAACGGCCATCCTCACAGGTTGGATGAGCCTCTGGCGGTACGTGCAAAATCACTTCAAAGGTCTCGTTGGTGTCCTTGTTCAGCTCGGTTTCTTCCAGCAGCAGGACGGCATCATGTTCCACTTCTTCCGATTCCCAATGCTTGTTTTCTGTCTTTCCCCCGGCGGTTGCATCCATCTCACGCACCGCTACCTGATAAGATTCTTCGCTTTTCAGGACTGCCGTCAAGTCTGATATTTTCAAATCTTTCTTGCAGGACACATTCACCTGCAAATTGATCTCTTCCCCTGCTTGGTAAATCGGCGGGTCGCGGTCAACCACGACATCAATTGTCAGCTTCGGTCCAAACAGAGCGGACATCATCCACCTCCTCAAGGTTTCATTGCGATTCTAACCTACCTCCGACTGATTTCGCGCCCGGCCCGCACTCCGGAGAGATACGCCCCGTGCGCCGTACCAAAATATTTTCGTTCGGTAGCCTCACCTGCAAAAAACAACCGCCCTTCCAGCGGCTCCGCCAAGTGGTCGCGCATTCCCAGTTCACTGCCCAACGCATTGAACGAATACGAGCCGCGCGCCATCGGGTCATTCCACCAGCGCGTGATCTGAAAATCCACCGGCTCCGGAATCCCCGCCCCAAACATCCGGCGCAAAGTTTGCATCGCGCTGGCCACAATTTGCGTGTCGGTCCAGGATTCCATCTCTCGGCCTTTATCCGCGGCGTTAAAACCCAGCAACACCGGCCAGCCTGTCGCGTTGGTCAGGCTCACCCAATCCGTCCACTCCCCGCGTTCCACCGGGATATGCTGCAACCAGTCGGCCTCGGCCGGCCAAAAGACCTCTTCAAACCGCAAATAGCACTTGTTCAACACCCCCACCCCCAGCGCTTCAATGGCCGTACGCTTGCGGGCTGGCAGGGCGGGAGTAAATTGAATATCGCCCGCCTTCAACACCCCCAGCGGCACGCTCACAATCGCATAGTCGCCGCTGTACGTCCCGCGATTGGTTTTAACCACCACCCCCGAACCAGACCAATCCACGCTCTGGACCACTTCATTCAGCGCCACCGGAATACCTTCCGCCAGCGAATCCACAATCCGCTGGTAGCCTTCCAGTAGCAACGCATCGCCCCCGCCAAAGGCCTCATCATCATCAAACCAATAGGCCGAGAGCTGTTCCGCACTGCCGGAATACTCATGCTCTAAAATTGTATTCAGCAGAAATTCCAACATCTGTCGGTCGGCCGTTGAGTAAACCTCATCCCGCGCCGCCGCTTCTACCGCGGCCCGCACGGATTGGTCTTCATCGCCATCCTGGGCTTCCCCAATGACTTCTTCCAGCCAATCCTGTATTTCTTCCAGCCGCTCTTCCCCGTCTTCATCCAATTCTGTCCCATCCGGCCCGTAAATCCAGGCGTTTTCTGCGTCCGTCTCGGCCAGTTCAGCCCCAGCCGCCTCGGCCAATTCAGTCAGCGGGTTGCCGCGCGTCCCATGGATCCACGAAGCGCCCATGTCCAGCGGTGCATCCGGCCAGTGCGTACTCGTCCAGGTTCGTCCCCCCAGCCGTCCCCGGCCTTCCAGCACCTGCACCTCAAACCCGGCTTGCATCAGGGTTTTGGCCGCCGCCAGGCCAGCCAGCCCGGCTCCCACTACCAGTACCCGCCGACGATCACCGGGCGCGCTGCTTTCTCCCATCGCCAGCGCCGTGCGGCAAGCCGCATTTGCCGCCCCCACGGCCAGCGCCAAACCTGCCAATCGCAAAAACTCTCGTCGTCGCATAAACGCCCTTCCCGGTTAAGTAATCCCAGCTGGCTGGCAACACAACCTTCTAGCAGTCTACCGATTGGAAAATTATACACTTGGGGGAAAATGGGGAGTTCGGGAAAGTTAAAAGACAAACGCCAAGGTGAGGGGGGCACCCTAGCGTTTATCAGGCCTCATTCTACACTAATTTGCTCGCTTGAAAACAGTACATCAGTACCAGAATTGTGCAGTTGTGGGGAGTGCTTGCTACTATTCCCCACCAAATTTAAATGATAAACGCCGAGGTGAGGGGGGCACCCCGGCGTTCATCAATACAGGATTATAAACCCAACTCTTCCCCTGTCAAGTGATTCGTGAGAAATCGTACAAAAGTAGGAATGACGGCTACCCCAGCAAACTGCGAAAGAACAACAGCAGCCCAAAGGCCGCCAGCGGCACACCCACAATCGCCCCAATCAGAGTCAGGCACAGCAGAATCCCGATCACAAAAATCACAAACCCCAGAATCGCCCCCACCAGTCGTCCGGCCATCTCGATGATGAAGCCTACCAGCCGCAAGATTGCCCAAAACGGCCACACAAACCAGGGAACCCGTTGCTTTGCATTTTCACTCATAATGGTTTTACCTCCACCACTCTATACGCAGGCCACCCAACCAGGTTGCAGCAAAGAATACCTCCCTGATTACACTTAACCACTGTATAATGAAATTTGACATATTTTATTAACTGCGAACTTAGGAGCTATTCGATGAAACTGAAACTTTCTGCCCCCAAAGAAATCACCTGGATTATCGCCGTCGTCGCCGGAGTGGTAGGCCTGCTGCTGCACTTTGGCGTGTTTTCCATCGGCGGTGTTTCCGCCATCTTCCTCGTCGGCCTCGGCTTTGTGCTGCTCGCCCTCGCCACCCTGCTGAAAAATCTGTAACTTTCCAAGCTAACACAAAAGCCCCGGCTTTGGTCGGGGCTTTTGATTCCCAGCAATTCACAAGCAATTAGTGTGCCCTGGGCAGGAATCGAACCTGCAACCTCAGCCTTAGGAGTGCTTTGCTCTGTCCATTGAGCTACCAGGGCCTGGCCGAATTAAGTATAAACGAAAAGCCCCCGCCAGCAACAGGCTGGCAGGGGCTTGCTATTTCGCTAACAGTTAGTCAACCTTGCCCGTATTAATCGCCTGCTTCACTTCGGCAATCGCCTGCGTAATGTGAATTTCGCGCGGGCAGGCTTCCGTGCAGTTAAAGGCCGTCCTGCAGCGCCACACCCCGCCCTGCTCGTTCAATATCTCCAGCCGCTCGCCGGCCGCCTGGTCACGGCTGTCAAAGATAAAGCGGTGCGCATTCACAATCGTGGCCGGCCCCACATACTTGCCATCGCCCCAGAAAGACGGGCAGGAGGTTGTGCAGGCTGCGCACAGAATGCACTTGGTCGTATCATCAAAGCGCTCGCGCTGCGCCTCGCTCTGCAACCGTTCCTTGCCATCCGCCGGCACTTCATCATTAATCATGTACGGCAGCACCGAGCGGTACGACTCAAAGAACGGCTCCATATCCACAATCAGGTCTTTCATCACCTTCAGACCCATGATGGGCTCGACCGTAATCGTGGTGCTGTTCAGGTCGCGTACCAGCACCTTGCAGGCCAGGTAATTGCGGCCATTAATCCGCATCGCATCTGAGCCGCACACGCCGTGCGCGCACGACCGTCGGAACGAGAGCGTACCATCGTGGTAGCCCTTAACGAACTCCAGCAGGTCCAGCACCCGGTCCGTCGGGTCCACATCCGTCAGCGTCCAGGAATCGAATGAAGGTTTGGTACGCCCGGTTTCTGTGTTGTAGCGAAATACTCGCAGGGTAACTTCCATAGCCAAATCTCCTGAGTCCTAGTAAACGCGTTCTTTGGGTTCGTATTTGGTAATCTTTACGTCTTTGTAGCCCAGCTTCACGCCATCCTTCTCCAACCACGCCAGCGAGTGCTTCAGCCACTTCTTGTCGTCTCGCTTGGGGTAGTCTTCACGCGCATGGCCGCCGCGGCTTTCCTTGCGCGCCAGCGCCGCCACCGCCGTGATTTCAGCCGCATCCAGCAGGTTGCCCAGCTCCCAGGCGTTCAGCAAATCCGTATTGAAGATTTTGCCCTTGTCCTCCACGCCCATCTTCTGGTAACGCCCCTTCAGCTCGCGGATTTTCTCCACGGCCAGCGCCATCCCATCTTCCGTGCGGAACACGCCCACATGGTCCATCATCGTGGTCTTCATCTCGTTGGCGATGTCTACTACATTCTCGTCGCTCTCATTGTTCAAAATTCGGTCCAGTTGCGCCCGGGTTTCATCCGTGGCATCCGCCGGGAAATTGCCATACTCGGCGCCCTTGGCATACTCCGCCGCCCGCAGGCCGCAGTACTTGCCAAACACCACCAGGTCCAACAGCGAGTTCGTCCCCAACCGGTTGGCCCCATGCACGGAAACGCAGGCGCACTCCCCCGCCGCATAGAACCCCGGCATCACCGTGTTCTTGTCGTCAATGACCACTTCGCCATACATATTGGTCGGGATGCCGCCCATGGCATAATGCGCCGTCGGCATAATCGGCATCGGTTGTTTTACCGGGTCCACCCCCAGATACGTCCGGCAGAAGTCCACGATATCCGGCAGCTTACCCAAAATCTCTTCCGCCGTCACCACATACGGGCTGCCGTCCGGGTTGGTGCGGCCATCCAGCGCGGCGTAATGGTTAATCGTTTCCGGCCGCGCATCCAGGTACACATAGTTGCTGCCGCCAATCCCGTTGCCGTCCCGGATTTCCATATAAATCGAACGGCTGATGACGTCCCGCGAGGCCAGGTCCTTGACCGTCGGGGCGTACTTCTCCATGAAACGCTCGCCCTTGTCATTCAGCAGGATGCCGCCCTCGCCCCGCACGCCTTCCGTAATCAGAATACCCAGCTTGCGGATGCCGGTCGGGTGAAACTGGAAAAACTCCATATCTTCCAGCGGAATGCCGCGCCGCGCCGCAATTGCCACGCCATCGCCGGTATAGGCATAGGCATTGGAAGTTACATCCCACACCCGCCCGTGGCCGCCGGTGGCGAACACCACCGCCTTGGCATGGAAGGTATGCAGTTCGCCGGTGGCCAGTTCTACCGCTACCACGCCCACCGCCCGGCCTTTCTCCATCACCAGGTCCAGCACCTGAAACTCATCGTAAAAATTGACCTTGTTCTTGGTGCACTGCTGGTAGAGAGTCTGCAAACTCATATGCCCGGTGCGGTCAGCGGCATAGGCCGCCCGCCGTACCGGCTTCTTGGTCGTATTATTGGTATGCCCGCCAAAAGGCCGCTGGGCGATTTTGCCATCTGCCGTCCGCGAAAACGGCAGGCCCATGTGTTCCAGTTCATACACCACCGGAACCGCCTCGTTACACATAAACTCGATCGCGTCCTGGTCGCCCAGGTAATCCGAGCCCTTAACCGTGTCAAACGCGTGCCACTCGGCCCGGTCTTCTTCGAGGTTTCCCAGCGCCGCCCCAATCCCACCCTGGGCTGCGCCGGTATGGCTGCGGGTCGGGTACAGTTTGCTCAATACGGCGGTATCTGCTCCGCGTGAGGCGTACAGGGCCGCCATCAGGCCCGCCCCGCCCGCCCCCACAATTACAACTTCATGTTGATGATGTTTTGCCATGAGAAGCTCTCCGCCTTAGGAATTCAGCAGGTTCAGGCGCGCCCCGCCAATAATGGCGACCGCCCCGATAAATGAGATGATGATCCAGGCGATGAAAATCACCCACGAAAGATTCTTGCGGGCTTTTTCGCTGGTAAAGAAATCGAACGACACCTGGCGCAGGCCATTCATGCCGTGCGCAAACGCAAACGCCAGCAACAGGATGTCATACACCTGCCAGCCTACATTCGCCCAGCGCATCGCCACATAATTGATGTCAATGTTATGCACCCCCACAATCACATCTTGAATCGCCACATGAATCCACACCAGCGGGATGAGCAACACCCCGCTGTAGCGCATCCACTTCCAGGCGGTGGCCTCATAATTCGGTTTCGGTTTTACATTAGCAGTTGTAGTCGTCATGAGAGCACTTCCTTACAGGTGCGCCAGCAGCGTATTCAGCATGATCAACGCCGCCGGCAGCCAGATAATCACACTTAGAATCAGCGTCCAGCGCGCCGCCCGCCGCTGCCGCGCAATCGTCCAGGAGGCCGGGTTGACCATATCCTGGTAGATGATGCGCAGGCCATTCACGCCGTGGTAAATGACCGCAAACACCAGCCCGATTTCGCCAACCAGGAAAATCGGCAACCGGTAAATCGCAATCGCGTGGTCATACAACTCCGGGATCCAGTACACCGTCGCTGTATCCACAATGTGGATCGCCAGGAACAACAGCGTCCCCAATCCGGTCAGGCGGTGCAGCAAAAACGAGTAATGCCCTTCACGCCCCCGGTAATTGATGTAACCGGCCAGAGTCGTGCGCAGGGAACTGATGAGGGTTGTCATTTCTTCCGAGCCTCCTTGTTAAGGCATTGCGCTTCAAATTATAGCAAAAGCAGTGCGAGGTACAGAAAATTCTCTGTACCTCGCACTTTTTTACATATGCTTGATGATTTCCTCGCCAAACTGCGAGCAGGACACTTTGGTCGCGCCCTCCATCAGGCGGTGGAAGTCATAGGTCACGGTCTTGGCCCCAATCGCGCCTTCCATGCCTTTCACAATCAAATCCGCAACTTCTTCCCAGCCCATGTAGCGGAACATCATCTCACCCGAGAGAATCACCGAGCCCGGGTTGACCACATCCTTATCCGCATACTTGGGAGCCGTACCGTGGGTCGCTTCAAAAATCGCGTGGCCGGTCACATAGTTAATGTTACCGCCCGGGGCAATCCCAATCCCGCCCACCTGGGCCGCCAGCGCATCCGAGAGATAGTCGCCATTCAGGTTCATCGTCGCCAGCACTTCAAATTCCTTGGCGCGGGTGATGGTCTGCTGGAACACAATGTCCGCAATCACATCCTTGATGAGCAGCTTGCCCGCCTTCAGTGCCGCATCCTGCTCGGCGTTGGCGGCTTCTTCGCCCTTCTCGGCCTTGGTCTGCTCCCAAGTCTGCCAAGTGTACACCTTATCGCCAAACTCCTGTTCGGCCAGTTCATAGCCCCAGTTCCGGAAGGCACCTTCGGTGTACTTCATGATATTACCCTTGTGCACCAAGGTTACATTCTTGTTCTTGTATTTCAAGGCATGCAGAATCGCCGCCCGTACAATCCGCTCGGTGCCTTCGCGCGAAATCGGTTTCAGGCCAATTCCAGATGAATCCGGAAAGCGGATTTTAGCAAACTCTTTCGGAAAGGCATCCTTCAACAATTGCTTGAATTTGGCATTTTCCGGCGTGCCATCTTCAAACTCAATCCCGGTATAAATATCCTCCGTATTCTCACGGAAAATAACCATATCCACATCCTGCGGGCGCAACACCGGTGAGGGCACTCCGGCATAGTAGCGCACTGGCCGCACGCAGGCGTACAGGTCCAGCAATTTGCGTAAGGCCACATTCAGGCTGCGAATACCTCCGCCAATCGGTGTTGTGAGCGGGCCTTTGATGCCCACCAGAAACTCCTGAAAGGCGGTGATGGTTTCATCCGGCAGCCAGTTCTCAAACTGGGTGAAGGCCTTTTCCCCGGCGTATACTTCCATCCAATGCACTTTGCGCTGGCCGCCATAGGCCTTCTCGACCGCCGCATCAAAAACGCGCTGGGAAGCGCGCCAGATGTCACGGCCAGTGCCGTCGCCTTCAATAAAGGGCAGAATGGGGTTGTTGGGGACTTGCAATACGCCATTTTGGATTGTGACTTTGGCGCCATCGGAGGGGACTTGAATGTGGGTATAGGACATAGGGCGACGCTCCGTGAGGTAAGAGTTACAGGCAGGTTTGCATACGCCGCCATTATACCCCGCCCCACCCACAAGTGAACTGTTTCACTTATCCCCCTCCGGCTGTCTCAACCTTGCTTGTCCGTCTCCGGTGCAGTCGCCCACAAGTAGCCGATATATAACGCAATCACCCCCAGCAGCAAACTCAGGGAATGCCAGTCAAACGACCCCAATAGGATGCCGCTGCCCCCGCTGGCGGGCAACAGCCCCCCCAGCGCGATGAAGATATTCCCCAGCATCCGGTTGCGCAACACCCCTTTGCGCCAGAAGATAAAAATGGAATACAGCGCCCCACCCACCAGCGCCAGCGTGCCATAGATATTCAGCAAAATCGTCAGCCCAATCATTAAGCCATTCCGCCCCATGATTTCGCGATACTGCTCGGCCAGCGGCACGGCCGCGTCAAAGCCCGCCGGGTTTACTGGCGCGACCCGTAGCAATTCCACGCACAGCAAACTCAATGCCACCAATACTGCCGTCAGGACGGCCGCCCGCCCCGGCTTGCGCACCAGCAAGGCCACCGTCCCCTGCCCCAGCCACGGCGCGGTCAGCATCGCCCCGGTCAGGTACCAGCTCTTCAAAGCCAGTTCAGAAAAACCCACACTCAACAAGGTTTCGGCAAACACCCCCACCCCGAACAGCAGCGCCCCAAAACCCCAGAACAGCAGGTGCAGACCCTTACGGTGGCGGTAGCGGTCCCACACCGAGCCGGCAAAAGCCAGCGCCACAATCGTTGCCAGGGCCGTAATCAGATTCATGTCCGCTCCCCTTCAAAGCCCTGATACGTCTCCAGCAGGGCCAGCAAAATCGCGTCCGTATAATCGCTCACCCGCCGAAACATCTCACCCCAGGCGTGCGAAGACTGTATCGCCGCCGACTCGTACACGTGAAAGGTGGCATCCTGCAACACTTTACGAAAGAACAGAAAAGCCTGGGTGGCTTCCACGGCGCTCAATCCGGAGCGGCGGCCAATCCCGGCATAATCCACCCCTATTGCACGCGCTTCGCGTCCTGCCGATTCTGGATCGGTAGACTGAAAACGCATCAACCCCTGCATCAATGCCCGCCCACTGCGCCGATAAGCCGAACGCGCAGTGCCATCCAGTTTCTGGTACCAGGGCTCGGCCTCCAGGTGTGCTTCGCTGATTTGCATTCTGGCATAGCCCAGGGCGCTCTGGGCCATGACATTGGCGCTTTCGGTCGAATCCGCCTGTTGCGCCTTCAACCATAATTCCACTTCTGTACGCCGAAAACGCCGATGCCCACCCTGTGTGCGGTGAACCGGCAGGCGCTGCTGGTCGGCCCAATTCCGCACCGTGCTGGGGTGTACCCCGAGCATTTCGGCTGCGGCACTCAAACTCATCCACTCACTCGCCACCGACATCAGCCCATATCCGCCAGGGCCGCCCGCTCGGCCACCGAAATCTTTTCAGCCGCCCGGGTTTGGAAAAGACCCACATCCACCCCGCGCAGAATCACCAGCGAAACCGCCAGCATCACCAGTTCCAGGCCAAAGGCCACCTTATAGCCCAGAGTCGGATTATCGACCAGTAGATTAGCCACATCCCTGACAACCCCGCTGATCATATTGCCCATCAAGCGCGCCACCGCGCTTGCCATGCCCCACGCCCCAATGTACAACCCAATCTGGCTGGCGGTGGTCATATCCAGCATCAATGAAAGGTTCGAAACCGTCGAAAGCCCGGTGGCGACTCCCAGCGTCACCACGCCCAGATAGAATGTACCGCTGTGCTCCAAAAACCCGCTGGCAATAATCAGCCCAAATGCCACCATCCCAATCCACGCCCCCAGGCGCGCCTGCGTCAGCCGCGGGATTTTGCGTTCCAGCCCGCCGCCCAACCCCAACGCCAGCAGGAAGAAAGTGCCCCATATCGAAGTTATCCGGGTGGTCGCCCGTACATCCAGGCCAAAAGCCTCGGCCCCATAGGGTTCGAGCAAAATGTCCTGCCCCAAAATCGCGGTCAACAGCAACACCAGGTAAATGAAGAACCGCCACACCTGTGGGTTGTGGGTCAGGGCCGCGGTCATGTCGCGCCAGGTGTATTCTTCACTGGGCTCAGCCAAAGTCGCGTGGCGCGGCTCCAGTCCGGCCAGGCCCAGCGTCCCCAGACCGAGCGCCAGCCCGGCCACAATCAAAAAGGAGCGCTGCAGGATTTCCGGCGTGTAGGTCTCCAGCAGTTCTCCCAACCCGTAGGAAGTAAAGATAATCCCCAAAATCATGATGAAAAACATCACCGCAATCGTACGCCCGCGCGCCGCCGCCCCGCTGAATTCAGTCGCCAGCGAGAAGTACGAAACCGTGGCGATATTAAAGCCCATGCCCCAGGCCCCAAATGCCAGCGCCCCAACCAGGAAACCCAACCCGGGCTGTTCGGCAATCAGGTAAGCGACCTGCGGCGCAGCCGCCACGCCCAACACACATAAAAGCAGACCAATGAAAATGTACGGTGTACGCCGCCAGCCCAAAATCGGGTGGCGGTCAGAGAATGAGCCAATCGCCACCTGAATCGGTGAAAAGAGGTACGGTAGCGAGGCAATCAGCCCGACCAAGGCCGCTGAAATCGCCAGCTCTTTTATCATAATCCGGTTGAGGGTGCTGTTTATCGGCACCAGAGTCATCGCCACTGCCGCGTGGATCAGGCCAACTTGTAATCGTTTGAGCAGCATTGCAACTCCTGAATTATCCGATGGTGAGGAAACAGGAGCGAATGTAATCGATTGTGAGAACCTTCGCAATATAAGTTTACACAGATTTTGTAGATTTTGTAGAGATTGACTTGTTTCGGCCGGGCGGGCGACGGCTCCCCTGCCCACCCGGCCACTCCTCCTCCGGTTCAGGCGCTACACGCCTTCCAGTGCCTGTTCCAGGTCTTCCAGGATGTCTTCCACATTCTCTACCCCTACGGAGAGCCGCACCAGTCCATCTGTTATCCCGGCGGCCAGCCGTTCTTCCGGCGGGCAGGCGGCGTGCGTCATGCTGGCCGGGTGCTGGATGAGCGAATCCACCAGCCCCAGGCTGACGGCCAGCGTAATCAGCCGTACCCGCTCCATCAGGCGGACGCCGGCTTCAAAGCCACCTGCCAGCTCAAACGAAATCATGCCACCAAAGCCGCCCGGCATCTGCCGGGCCGCGACCGCATGCCCGGGGTGTTCCGGCAAACCTGGGTAGAGCGTCCGTGCCACCTTGGGGTGCTGGTTGAGGAACTGCGCCACCTCCCCCGCATTGGCATTGTGGCGGTCCATCCGCAGTTCAAACGTCTTCAAGCCGGTGTTCGCCAGCCAGGCATCAAACGGGCTGGGGATTCCGCCCAGGATTTTGGTTGTGAGGAACAGTGCCTCGCCATGCGGCTCCACAAATTCCGGATGGCGCGAAACCACCGCACCGCCCAAAATCAGGCCATGCCCGGTCAGGTACTTGGTGGTCGAATGCACCACCACATCCACTCCCAGGGAGAGCGGCCGCTGGCAATACGGCGTGGCAAAGGTGTTGTCTACCATCACCCACGCCCCGAACTTATCTGCCAGCGCGGCCAGGTGCGCCAGGTCAATAATCTCCAATGTCGGATTCGCTGGCGTTTCGGCATATGCCAGTTTGGCATGTGGGTGGGCCTCAAAGGCCGCTTCCCAGGCGGCCGGCTGTGAGCCCTCCACCCAGACTACATTAATTCCGAGGCGCGGCGCCAGCTCATGCATAAAGCTGAAGGTGTTGCCATATAACGCTCGCTGGCAGATGATGGTATCGCCAGCGCTTACCACCGAGAGTATCGCCGTGGAAATTGCCGCCATACCGGATGCGAACACCCGGCCGCTCACCAGTTCATCCACCGGGCGCTGCGGTTCGGCCCGGATCAGGTCCAGGCCTTCCAAAATGGCATACTTGCGCCCCAGTTGGTGGATGTTGGGGTTGTCCATGCGTGAGTAGGCGTAGCCGGGTTGCTCGCCCGCCACAATCGCCGCCCCGGTGGCCACATCCGGGAAACTGAATGTGGAGGTCATATAGATGGGCATGATGTGGGCATGCTCCGGGTTGTTACCCTCCTCGGCGTGATTCACCAGGGTGGAGATGCCGTGACGCGGTTGGAAATGGATCATTCGTGCTCCTTAAAGTGAAGTTTGGCGCAACCGCTTTCATTATAGGAAAACGATCCACGCCAAACAACACCTGAATTTGTCCGAATTATCCGGGTTTTGGCTACTTAATCTCCCAATAGGCGATTTCGTCAAAGCGCACGGTGAAATTCGCGGTCTGGTCGGAGCCAAGGTTGAAGCCGAATTTGTTGGCGGCATTGAATTCGCCATCGGTCACTTCGGCGAGGAACACGCCATTGGCATACAGCCGGATCTTATTGCCAACCGCGTGCACGCCTATCCGGTTGGTCTGATTGGGACCGGCCAGAATCGCATCGCTGGGAGTCCAGTCTTTGAGGATGTCAAAATTGGTGCCGTCCCACTTGGCAAGGCGGAAGTGACCATCACACGAAAAGCTATAGATAAAGCCGTGGTTGGGGTCCGGGGCGCGGAACATCAGGCCGTAGCGGTCCTTGCGGGCGCAGACATCCGGCGTGAGGGCCGTGGCTTCCAGATAGAAGTCTTGAATCGTCGGCCAGGAGATGGTCCAACTGCTGGGCCCCTGGATCTTCTTCATCGTGTAGTGGAAGTAGCCGTTCTTGATTTCGGTTTTGATTTCAGCCGTGTCGAACAGCGTCCAGTTGCCTTCATTATTGAAGGCATCCCGCCAGTCCGGGTCGCCGAGCAGGGCGCGCGGGTCATCGCTCGTCAGAGTGGCGGTTGGGCTGGGCTCCGGCGTGGGGCTGGGTTCGGGTGTGTTGGTCGGCGTTTCGGTGGCGGTTGGCTCGTTATTGGCGGGCGGCGCCTCGACCGTAGCGCTGGGCTGAATTTGCGCCGCTTCAACCGTCTGGGCGACCTGGGTGCTGATGACGACAAGGTCGAGCGTGGGTTCAGCGGCCGGGCCGGGGCTGGCAGGGGCAGCGGTGAGACTGCAGGCGAGCCCGAGCAGAGCGGCGAACAGGAAGTAGAAGAGCGTTTTGGTTGGCATGGGTTTCCTCGCAATGGATGTGTGTCTTTACTCTACTGCGATTAACGCCGCCGGGCAAGTTTTGGTTCGCGGAGATGGTCATGCTTTTGGGGGATTTATTTGGTTTTCGATTCCAGCGAATCGCGATTCTAATACTAGCCGGGTCGAGATTCTTCACTTCGTTCAGAATGACAACTTACGGGATGGCCCAGTAGGCCATGTTGTCATAATAGACGCTGAATTGCTGGCTGCTGACCGCCCCGGCCAGCAGGCCAAAACGCCCGCCGCTGGGGTAGGTTTCATCCACAAAAGTGATGATGAGCACGCCGTTGGAATAGATGCTGATTTGCGAACCCTGCGCCCGCACGCCCACGCGGTTGACCGCCCCGGCCCCAGCGGCGATGGCCGGGTGGGCGGTCCAGTTCTGGATGGTGGTGAGGGTACCGCCATCCCAGGCGGTGAGGCGGTAGCGGCCATCACAGGAGAAGGCCAGCTGGTAGCCGTGGTTGGGGTCCGGGGCGCGGAACATGAGGCCGTACTGGTCCTGGCCGGAGCACGGGCCAGTGGTGGCTTCAACCTCAAGGTAAAAGTCATAGAGGTTCAGGCCGGCCAGGGTCCATTGGGGGTAGCCGAGTTGCTGGAACATGGTCAGGCGCAGGCGGTTTTCGTCAATTGCCACACCGAAGCGGTCATCGGTGTAGGTGGACCAGTAGGAGCCATCTTCAAATGTGTCGGTCCAGTCCGGGTCGCCGAGGGTGCGGCGCGGGTCGTTGGGGTCGGGCGTGGGGGTCGGGGTGACGGTGGGCGTTGCAGTTTTCGGTTCGGGCGTTTGAGTCGCAGTGGGCGGCGGGGTATGGGTGATGGTCGGTGGGATGCTGGTCTGGGTGGCGGCATTGGCGGCCAGAGTAGCCTGCACAATCTGCGCCGCGAGGGTTTCGGCAGCGGCGCGTTGTTCTTCGGTGTTGCCGGAGAACACCAGGGTGCAGCCGGGCAGCCAGAGGGCAGCCACGAACAGGAGCAAAATCAGGGGGCGTTTCATGCGGCGGCGCGCTCCAGTACATCATCCAGCAGGGCGGTGAAGTCGTCGGGGTGGGTGGCGGTGAGCAGACGGCGGCGGCGGTCGTTATCCAGCGGGTAGGGGCTGATGTATTGCTTGGCGTGTTTGCGGAACAGCACCAGGCCCTGCTCCTCGCCGTAGAAGGCCCGCATACTGGCAAGGTGTTCGAGCATGGTGGCGCGCACGGTGTCGGGCGGGACTTCGCCGCGGTCGAGGCCGCTGAAAATCCAGGGGTTGCCGATGGCGGCCCGGCCGATGAGTACGCCATCCACTCCGGTGTGTTCGCGCATGCGGTGAATATCATCCACGGTTTTGACGTCGCCATTGCCCAGCACGGGGATGGTGAGGCGGCGTTTGATTTCAGCGATGGCGTCCCAGTCGGCGTGGCCGCCGAAGGACTGGGCTTTGGTGCGGCCGTGCACGGCCAGCAGCGCGCCGCCGTTGTCT
>JANJTX010000038.1 GCA_024710875.1 Anaerolineales bacterium
CCATCTGCCTTGGGGAACTCGCGCTTTCGTTGGGGCGACCTGCAGGTCGCCCCTACCTGTGTTGATTACAGAAATTGCGATTCAGCAGGCATTTTTGTGGTCAGTCGAGATCCTGTGTACTACCCACACTTACCGTCTTAAAAAACCAAGGCACAGCGCTGGGCCGTGCCTTGGTTGGGAATTCTTTTACAGCGGGCGAAGATTACAGGCCGTAAATCTCGCCGTACTTGGTTTGCAGGTACTTCACATACGCATCGCCATTAATCTTGGAGCCGGTGATGCGCTGTACCAGTTCCTGCGGCTCGTACTTGCTGCCGTGCTGGTGGATGTTCTCGCGCAGCCAGTCCAGCAAATTCTTGAACTCGCCCTTGCGAATCTGGTCTTCCAGGTTCGGCTGGGCTTCCTTGATTTTCTCCCACAACTGGGCTGAAACCAGGTTGCCGAGGGCATAGGTCGAGAAGTAGCCGTACAGCCCAAACGACCAGTGGACATCCTGCAGCACGCCTTCCGAGTCATTCGGCGGAGTGATGCCGAGGTATTCCTGCATATTGGTGTTCCAGATTTCGGGCAGGTCCTTGACCGCCATGCTGCCTTCCAGCAGGCCAATTTCAATTTCCATACGCAGCATGATGTGCATATTGTAGGTGGCTTCGTCGGCTTCCACGCGAATCAGGCTGGGCTTGACCTTGTTAATCGCCCGGTAGAAGGTGTCCAGCGGCACATCGCCCACCGCGCCGGGGAAATACTTTTGCAGAGTCGGGTAGTACCATTCCCAGAAGGCCCGTGAGCGGCCCACCAGGTTCTCCCACAGCCGCGACTGAGACTCATGGATGGCCAGCGAAGTACCGCCATACAGGGCGGTGCGGTGCTTCTCCTTCGGTACATTCTGCTCGTACAGGCCGTGGCCGGTTTCGTGCATCGTGCCGAAGATATAGGGGTTGAGGAAATTTTCGTCTACCCGATAGGTAATACGCTGGTCGCCATAGCCCAGGTTGGAGGCAAACGGGTGATGGACTTCGTCCTGCCGGCCGCGGTTGAAGTCAAAGCCAAAGGCGCTGGCGATTTCCTCGCCCATCTTGAGCTGGGTGGCGCGGTCGTAGGCGCGGTGCAGCACGCTATCATCCACTTCCGGCTTCTTGCTGATGGCGTCAATCAGTTCCACCTGCTTGGGGCGGATGGCATTGAAGATGGCCTTGACATCGGCGGTCTTCATGTTGGGCTCAAAGAAGTCCAGCAGCACATCGTACACATGGTCATAGGGCTTGAAGAGTTCGGCGGTGCGCTTGTTGAAGTCCACCCACTGGTCCATGATGGGTTCAAACTTCTTCCAGTCATTGTTCTGGCGGGCTTCGCGCCAGGCCATATTGCCGGTGGCCTGCAGTTTGGCGCGCTCTTCAATCATGGCGGCCGGGAACTTCATCTGTTGGTCATAACCGCGCTTGCTGTTCTTGATGATGCGATAGTCGTCGCTGTCTTTATCCAGTTCGCTTTCGGCCCACGGCACCAGTTCTTCCAGCAGTTTGCCCATCTCTTCTGAGGTAGCACGCTCGTGGATCAGGCGACCGAGGGTAGCCGAGACCTGCCCGCGCGTTTCGGCGCCGCCGGGGGGCATGTAGGTTTCCTGGTCCCAGCCCAGCAGGGCGGTGGCATCGCCAATATCCGAGATTTCAGCGATGATGGCATTAAGGCGTTCCAGTTTTTCTTTCATCTCGTCTCCTTGGTGCAGCAGAATGAGGGCAGGCTTGTTAGACAATCATCTAAGGTAATTATACAACCTGCCAGCGCAGGGGTTCGTCCTTTAATCCATTTATTATCTCGGTAGCGATGTCAATGGCAGCCCGTTCCTGGGCTTCTACCGTCTGGGCGCCGATGTGGGGCGTAGCCACCACCTGAGGGTGAGCCACCAGGGCGCTTAACCCCGGCGGCTCGGTGGCGAAGACATCCAGCCCGGCGCCGGCCACCTGGCCGCTTTCCAGCGCCGCCAGCAGGGCGGTTTCATCGATGATGCCGCCCCGCGCCGCGCACAGCACGTAGGCGCCGCGCTTCATGCGGCTGAAGGCCTCGCCATTAAGCAGATTGCGGGTGTCGGGCGTGAGCGGCAGGTGCAGGCTGATGACATCCGCGGCGTTGTACAAGTCGGGCAGGCTGGCTGGCTCGGCGCCGCGCCCCCGGATTTCATCTGGCGTAATCAGCGGGTCGTAGCCCAACACGCGCATGCCAAAGGCCGCCCCGAGGGCCGCCACCCGCGCCCCAATGCGCCCCATCCCCAGCACGCCGAGGGTCTTGCCGTCCAGTTCGGCGCCCATCAGGTCTTTCTTGGCCCATTGGCCGTGTTTCATACCGGCATCGGCGCGCGGCACCTGGCGCACCAGCGCCAGCAGCAGGGCCAATGTGTGCTCGGCCACGGCGTTGCTGGTGGCGGTCGGCGAGTTGACGACCTTCACGCCCTGGGCGGCGGCGGCGGTCAGGTCAATGTTATCCACCCCCACGCCGGCGCGCCCCACCAGTTTCAGTTTTTTGCCGGCTTCCAGTACAGCTCGGGTAACTTTGGTGCGGCCGCGCACAATCAGGGCGTCGTACTCGCCAATGCATTCCAGCAGTTCCTCGGCGGTCAGGCCGGGGCGGTCATGCACGTCGGCCTGGTCGGCCAGCAGGGCCTTGCCGCCTTCTTCCAGACTGTCGCTGATGAGGATTTTCCATTGCGCCATAGATTATTTGCCCAGCGCCTCAATGGCGGCTTCCAGCACGGCATCCACCAGGCCAAGGGCGCTTTCATACGTGACCGGCACCAAGATGTCCGGGGTAACGCCGATGCCCTCAATCAGGATCTCGCCGTCCATCGTTTCCGGTCGGCCGGTGGGGAATTGCAGGCTGTAGTCGCCCGGCAGTTTGTACTGGCCGCGGCTGACCTCGCCAAAGGCGCCGGCCGTCGGCGCATGGCCGATGAATGTCACCCGGTCCGAGAAGCTCAAGTAGTAGGCAAAGCCTTCGCAGGCGCTGATGCACTCTGGCCCAATCAGCACCACGATGTCGCCGCGGTAATGGGCAGGGGCCGGTTCCAGGGTGGTGGGGAATTTCCCGTATTCAAAGGCATCCAGCAGGCCGTTGTAATACAGCCGTTGGGCGACCTCCACCTCGCGGTTCACAAAGTACTCGGCGAAGGCCAGCGCCAGCCCGCCACTGCCGCCCCCGTTCTGACGGATGTCGATAATCAGGCCGGGGACGTTATTTTCAATCAGGTTTTCTACATAGCGCTCAAAGGTGCGCGCCATCAGGTTGTAATCATCCGAGAAAGTCGTAATTTGCATGTAGCCCAGACCGTTTTCGAGCGTGTAAGCATGGATCGGCAGGGCGGTGGGGTCAGTATTGAAGTAATACAGGTGGGCGAACAGGCTGTCGTACTCGTCCGGCGCATCCAGTGTAGCGGTTTTGGCGCCCGCGCCCGGGTTGGCGTAAGTAAGGGTGACCTGGCTGCCCGGCGCTACGCGGGTGAGCATCTGCACCTGGTCCAACCGTTCATGGTGGGGCGTGCTGTACGGCCCCAGATAGGAGACCACCGCATCAATGGCCTGGGTGATAGGCGTGCCATTCCACTGACTGATTTCCGTGCCAACCTGAATGCCCTCACGGGCGCCAGTCGTGCCGGGGATGACCTCGGTGACAATTACGCGGCCATCACTCAGTTCCTTCAACACCAGCCCCAGCGAGCCACCGCAGCATTCGTAGAAGTCGTTGGCATCAAACGAAATCCCCACATGGGCATCCGGGATGGAAAGGGTGAAGGCTTTAAGCACCTGGTACAGGGCGCGGTTGTTGGCTGCCGCCTCTACCTGCGGGCGGTATTCGGCGTACAGGACATCCCAGTCCACATTTTTCTCGGCCGTGAAGGGGTATTCCACCCGCACCCGCTCAAACATGGCGTCAAAGGCTTCCAGCCGTTTCATTTCGCTAAAATCCTTGAGCGCCCCACCGCCTTCGATGAGTTCAAAGACCGGGTTGGCTTCTTTATAAATGTTGAAGGGCTCGCTGTTGAGATCTACCACGCTGTAGCCGGCCGGCACGCTGACCACCGGGTCGTCGGCGGTGAAGAGCAGGCCATCTTCGCCAAAGCCGGAGGGAAAACCCTGCTGGTCATCCGGCGCCCAGATGAGGAGATGGCCACCATCAATCTCGTATTCGCGGTTGGCATCCACCGTCGCCGTGGTGTAGGCGCCCGACCAGCCGGTGCCATCGCGCTTTTCGAGGAAGATGTCGCCCCAGGTGTTGGACCAGTACGCAATCTGGAAGACCATCACCCCTTTGTCTTCGCGCCCGTTCTGGTCAACATCATTCAAGATTGCCTGCGGCACCGCCGGCAGGGCGAGAGAGAAGGAGAGGGTGCTGTCGTTCAACATTTCCACCGCGCCGATGGTTTGGCCGGCTTTGGGAAATTCAAAGTACAGGTCGCGGGTGATGAAACCGGTCTGGTCTTCGAGCAGGATGAAGGGTTCGGCGTTGCCATCCAGAAAGAAAGGCGAAGTGAAAGGGATGGTGCCGGTGATGACCACTGGCTCGTTGGCATCCCCGCGGACCGGTTGTCCAGGGTCGGCGATGGGGGTCGGCAGGCCGCTGGCGGTGGGAGCGGCGTTGTCATCGCCGCCGAGATTGAAGTTGGCGCAGGCCAGACTGGCCGCTACCAGGACACAAAGAATGATAAAGATTCGGTTTTTCATCAGACGGCTCCCGTAGGTGTGGCGAATACGCCAAGTATACCCGCGCCGCCTGCCCGAAAGCCGGGTTTGGGCGTAGAATCAGCGCACAACCAGATTTCAAGGAGGCCTGTATGAACCGGGATGTGCTGCGCCAGATAGCGGTAGTAGTGAGTGTGCTGGCAACGATTGTCTTCAATGGGCTGGCGAATGCCCTGCCGCTGAACGGCCTGAACACGGGCGAAATTTCCGACCGTTTTGCGGTGTACTTCGTGCCGGCTGGCTATGTCTTTGCCATCTGGGGGCTGATTTACATCGGTTGGCTGGCGTTTGCCGTGTACCAGGCCTTGCCCGCCCAGCGTGCCAACCCCCGCCTGCGCCAGGCCGGTTGGCTGTTCGCCGCCAGCGGTTTGGCGAACATGGCCTGGCTGGCCTGCTGGCACTATGAACAGTTTGTGCTTTCGGTGGCCGTCATGCTGGCCTTGCTGGGCTTGCTCATCGCGGTCTACCTGCGGCTGGAGATCGGCCGGGCGACGGTGAGCCGGGTGGAAGGCTGGTGCGTGGACGTGCCGATGAGCGTGTACCTGGGCTGGATTTCAGTCGCCACAATTGCCAATATCACTTCCACCCTGTATTTTCTGGAATGGGGTGGCTGGGGCATTGCCCCGCAGGTCTGGGCGGTGATTATGCTGGCGGTCGGCACGGCCCTGACGGCGGCGATGGTCTGGCGGCGGGGCGAGGTCGCTTTTGCGCTGGTGGCGTTGTGGGCCTTTGCCGGGATTGCCAACAAGCAGACGGCCGTGCCGCTGGTGGCCGGTGCCGCCTGGCTGGCCTGCGGGCTGGTGGCGTTGGCGCTGGCGGTGGGTTTCCGCCGCGGGCGGGCCATGACAGGCTGAAGGTTAGTTAATTGAAAAAGCGCGGCCACCCGGCCGCGCTTTTTTGTCAGTTCAGGCGCGTGCTTTCCAGCGCCAGTAACCAGGCTTTGGTCTGCACCCCGCCGTGGCCGCCGTAGCCCGTCAGCGCGCCGTTGCTGCCGATGACCCGGTGGCAGGGAATCACCAGCGGCAGGGGATTGGTGGCGTTGGCGCGGCCGACGGCGCGGGCGGCGCGAATGGTGCACACCGCCACGGCAATGTCGCCATAGCTGCGAGTCTGGCCGTACGGGATGGCGGCGACCGCCATGCGCACCTGGCGCTGCCAGTCGGTCATGCCGCCCCAGTCTATTTTCAAATCAAACTGACGGCGCTGGCCGTGCAGGTATTCGTTCGTCTGGCGCAGGGCCTCGGCGGCGGGACGGGCGGCGCGCTCGGCATGGGGCGTTCCGCGTTCGGTCAGGGTGGCGCGGAAGGCGGCTTCGTCCACGCCGAATTCCAGCGCCCACAGGCCGCGCGGGGAAACCGCCACCCACAGCGGGCCAAGAGGGGAGTCGGTACTGTCGTATTGAATGATTTCAGAATGCATCGGGTTGTGCCTTTCGGTTTTGGATTGTATATCCATATAACCGACCGGCGCGGGTTTTGTGAAATGGGTGCGAAAAGTGGGCGATTTTCGTAGGGGGGTGGTAGATGTCTCAATCGGCTGGTGAGAAGAGGTGGCTTGTTAAACAATGTAGGGGCGGGTTTCAAACCCGCCCCTACCCAGACGGCAGGACATCTTTGCATAGCCGTAAATTCTTGCCAACGGACAAATAAGCGCAGCATTTAGATGCCCTTTGGGGAATTGGATGGTTGGTTAAACAATGTAGGGGCGTAGCATGCTGCGCCCCTACCCGGATGGCAGGACATCCTTGCAATGCTGCGTATCTTTGCCAACGGAGAGACACGCGCCGCCTCCCAAAATCTATGGGGGGAATGGGGTCGCGGGTTAAACAATGTAGGGGCGGGTTTCAAACCCGCCCCTACCCAGACGGCAGGACCTCTTTGCATAGCCGTAAATTCTTGTCAACGGAGAGTCAAGCCCAACCTTTCGATGCCTGTGTTTATCGGATGGCTTATTAAATAATGTAGGGGCGAGGCATGCCTCGCCCCTACGCGGGATTATCTGAAAATATTGAGTGTTAGGGCGTTAGAAATTCGTCACCCGGTCAATGTAGCCGAGTTCGCGGGCGCGGTAGTCGCACCAGCGGAAGGCGGCGAAGGCCAGCAGGCCAAAGACCGCCGTCAGCCCGACCAGAATGCCAATCAGTTGCAGGTTGCTGAAGGCCGCCAGG
>JANJTX010000063.1 GCA_024710875.1 Anaerolineales bacterium
CGCTCCAGCGAGCGCATTCGGCCAGTGGTGTGGCTGGCCGGGCTGGTGTTGCTGTTTACCGGCATCGCCAACATCTACTGGCTGGAATTCCGGCCGAGCGTGTCTTTCAACATCCTGCAATTTTCCATCCTGCTGATACTAAGCGGCGCGACCCTGACCGTGCCGCTGGTGGTCGGGTTGCTGGAGCGCGCCGCCCGCCCGCTGGCCCTGCGCTTGTACGGCCGCGAAGGCGCCATCGGCACCGGCAATGTGCAGCGCAGCATCGGCCGCACCACCCTGACCGTGGCGGCCCTGATTGTGGCGCTGGCGATGATTGTCGGGATTGGCTCGATGTCGGTCTCGTTTGAGTCTGACTTCACCGGCTGGATTAATGCGGCCCTGGGCGGCGACCTGTACGTTTCCTCGCCGGTGCGGCTGCGCGGTTCGTTTGTGCGCCAGTTGGAAGGCCTGCCGGGCGTCGCGGCCGCCACCCCGGCGCGCTTCTACCTCACCCAGGTCTCGGAACGCTCGCTGCCCGCCAACACCGCCGAGGACAATGACACCGTCTATTTCATCGCCATTGAACCGGAGACCTACCGTAACGTCAGTTCGGTGGAGTTCACCGGCGACCAGGGCGACCCGGAAGCCAACTGGCAGCGGCTGGCGGGCGGGGATGCGGTCTTCATCTCCAGCCAGATTTCAGAAACCTTCGAGCTCGGCCAGGGCGATACCCTGTGGCTCAAAACCCGGCGCGGCGAAACGCCGTTTTACATCGCCGGCGTGATTGTGGATTTCTTCGCCCAGGGCCAGACCATCACCGGCAGTTACCGCGACCTGCAACTCTACTTCTCGGAAAGCGGCGCTGACCGCATCACCGTGGCGGTGGCCGAAGGCTACACGATTGACGAAGTCGGCCAGAGCATCAAAGACCGCTTCGGCCGCCAGCGCAACCTCAACGTGCAGACCACCACCTCGTTCAAGGCCCAGATTCAAAGCCTGCTGGACCAGTCGCTGGCACTGTTTGACGTGTTGAGCCTGATAGGGGCGGTCATCGGCACGCTGGGCGTGGTCAACACCCTGACGATGAACGTCATCGAGCGCACGCGTGAACTGGGCGGCCTGCGCTCGCTGGGCATGCAGCGCGGCCAGGTGGTCCGCATGGTGCTGGCCGAGGCCTTTGCGCTGGGGGTGATGGGGGCGGTCTACGGGCTGGCCTTTGGCTATGTGCTGGCGCAGGTCATGATTCAATCCATGAACAGCGCCAGCGGCTATGACCTGGAATTTGTATTCAGCCTGCCGCCCTTCGTGTGGGGGCTGGCATTGGCGATTGGCATCTCGCAACTGGCGGCGCTTTCGCCCGCCCGGCGCGCCGCAAAACTCAATATCGTGGAGGCAATAAAACATGAATAAGAAGTGGATGATTGGTATTCCCGTGGTACTCCTCCTGGCGGTGCTGGGCGTAGCAGGCTACAACCAGTTCCTCGCCCCCGAAGCGGCCACCCCGACCCCCGTAACCAGCCAGAGCAGCAGTCCGGCCTTCGCCCTGCTGGTCTCGGCCGAAGGGCGGGTGCAGCCGGCCCGTGGCGCCCAGATGGCTTTCAGCGCCGGCGGGCAAATCACCGAGGTGCTGGCCGAAGTGGGCCAGACGGTGCAGGCTGGCCAGCCGCTGGCCCGGCTGGATGGCAGCGCCGCCGCTCGCGCCGCCCTGGCGGCCGCCGAACTGGAACTGGAAGCCGCCCAACAGGCCTATGACAACCTGCTGGAAAACGCCGACCTGGCCCGCGCTGCCGCCGAACAGGCCGCCGCCGCCGCCGCCATTGCGGTGCGGGATGCCGAACGCCGGGTGACCAACCTCGGCTCGCCCAGCAAGCAAACCGAAATCGACAAGGCCAATTCGAATGTCGTGCTGCTGCGCGACCGGTTGGAAAAGGCCCAGGATGATTTTGAGCCCTATGCCGATAAGCCGGAAGACAACCTGACCCGCGCCGGCCTGCAACAGAAACTGGCCGCCGCCCAACAGGCCTATGACGATGCCGTGCGCCTGCTGAATAACCTGCAGGGTAGCGCCGATGAGCTGGATGTGGCTCAGGCCGAAGCCGACCTGGCCGCCGCCCGCGCCCGCCTCGCCCTGGCCGAGGACGACCTGGCCGCCACCGCCGACGGGCCGGAGCCGGATGCGCTGGCGCTGGCCGAAGCGCGCCTGAACGCCGCCCGCGCCCAGGTCGCCGCCGCCGATGAAGCCCTCGGCCGCCAGGAACTGCGCGCCCCGTTTGCTGGGACACTGCTGCGGCTGGATGTGGAAGTCGGCGAGTTTGTCTCGCCCGGCCTGCCGGTGGCAGCGGTGGCCGAACTGGCGGCCTGGGAAGTGGAAACCACCGACCTGGCCGAAGCGGATGCCGCCCTGCTGACGGTCGGCCTGCCCGCCACCCTGACGCTGGATGCCTTCCCCGGCCTGATCTTCGAAGGCACGGTGGTGGAAATCGGGCTGCTGGGGCAGGATGTGCGCGGCCAGATTACCTACCCGGTCACCATCGCCTTTGACCCGGGCGATACGCCAGTGCGCTGGGGCATGACCGCCTTTGTGGATATCGAGTTGGGGGAGTAGGGGTACATCCTTTGTAGCCGAGCAACCTCCCGGCGGTTCCAAACCTCCGGGAGGTTTTTTATTTGCAGGGCGACCTGCAGGTCGCCCCTACGCTGTCACGTCCACTCAAGTATCGTAATCGAAGAAACCAATTGAGATAACTCATAGAACTTATTAAACAGCTTCCAAGGAGGCAAAACATTCCCACCCGCCCCTACGCATACAGCCAGAAATCATTTCCGGCTGGCAAGAACCCGCCGATAGGAGAGCAGGGGCGCAGCGTGCAACGCCCTTGACCACCGGCACACCAACTGGCGACAGTCCAACCACACCCGCACAAAAAAACCTCCCGGAGTTTCGGTGACTCCGGGAGGTTTGCTAACGGTACAGCGTTCGCCTGATGGGGCGGTTT
>JANJTX010000150.1 GCA_024710875.1 Anaerolineales bacterium
ATGCCGACTTCGGCGCCCTGACGGAAATTCAGGCGCCCTACAACTACACCAGCATCTTCCAGAAAGCGGTGCAGGTCAGCGGTACGTTGCAGGCCATCAGCCAGCACGGCATTGAAGACGAGTTCATGTACCAGGCCAACAAAGCCGTGCCGCACCTGCTGCGGCTGGTGGAGCGGGCCGCCTTTCACGGCGTACGCACCGAAGGCAGCGCCGTCAGCCCGCGCAGCATGGGCGGCCTCGGTACCTTCATCACTCTCAACAGCGTAAACGCCGGCGGCGCCATCAGCAAGGCGGATGTGGACAGCCTGATGGAAGAAATCATCATGCAGGGTGGCTACCCCGACCTGCTGGTGATGAACCCGCGTGTGGCTAATGACCTGCGCGGCCTGCTGGATACCTCGGCCTTTGTGCGCGTCGGCCAGGGCGAGAACCGCCTCGGGCTGGATGCCATCGAACGGGTGGTGACCCAGTACGGCGAGTTGGAGCTGGTGATGGACCGCTGGTGCCCGGCCGATACTGCTTACATCCTGCAATCCGACAAAATCGGGTTCTACACCCTGCGGCCATTCCACTCCTACGAGCTGGCCCGCAGCGGCGACAGCCTGAAAGGCGAAGTGGTCGGCGAATTCAGCCTGCTGGTCGCCAACGACCGCGCTCACGGGGTTATTACGGGCATCACGACTTAGAACGCCTAACAAAACTGCCGGGGCTGCATCATCAAGGTAGGGGCGCAGCATGCTGCGCCCCTACAAACGTTGCCCATTCTTCGGCTTGACTGACTTCAATATTCCATATGTAACGGGGACACGATGACCTACACCTTCTTTGACCTCCTGAAAGACATTTGTGCCGCCCTCGGCCTGCTGACGGTCTTCACCGCCAGCGATGGCAGCGAGACGATGGCCGAGGATGCCGCCCGTGCCGGCCACGGCCGCGACCATGAGTGGCGCGGCGGGACGCTGTTTGTGCTGGCGGCCGGTGGGGCCGCCCCGCAGGGCGAGTGGGCGCCCATCAGCGGCTACCGCGCCCAACTTGGCCAGTTCAGCGTGTTGCCGGTCTTCAGCGCCGCCATCGCCGCCGGGGACATCCTCGGCCTGGCCGCGCCGGACCTGCCGCTGGGGGCGCTGGCGGAACTGGCCAACGCCGGGTTGCAGTCGCTGGGCGAAATCGAAATTCACGATAGCGCCAGCCTGACCAGCGGCGCGGCCGCTTACAGCCTGCCGCCGACCATCGGCCGCTTCACGGGCGTGGCGCTCGGATTGCCGAACGGCGGCTGGCAGCCGCTACGGGCGTGGATGGCTTCGGCCGGGTCGCTCATGATTCACCAGAGTCTTCCGGCCGGCCGCCCTTTGCGCCTCACCAGCCGCGCCTCGCACCCGCGCCTGGCCCTGCCAGAGGATGCGCTCTTACCTGCCATCGCCCCCGATTTGGCGGTAGCCGCCGGGGCCGAGCAGGCCCTGCGCTGGCTGGCGAGCCGCCAGCCCAACGACGCCGACCTGGCCGCCCGCTGGGAAGAAGCGCGGGCGCGCAAACTCGCCGCCCAGGCGCAGCAGCCCCCGCGCCTGGACGGGCGGCGCGCCCGCAGCCTGATGAGTGGGGCGGTAGCATGGGACTGACCGCCGTGTCTGCACCGCTTTTCTGGCAACAGGGCGCGCCGCTGGGCGGGTTGGGAAATGGAGCAGACCAGTTTCACGCCAGCCGGGCGGCCTTCACCCACGGCGCGCCGGGCTGGCAGGCGGCCCCGCTGGCGCAGTTTGCCGAGGGTCTGCGGCCAAGCCTGCAACCGGTAGCCGACGCGTTGCACTGGGGCGGCCTGCTGGGCGACCAGCGCGTCCTCGCCACCGCCTTCAGTGTGCCATTGGGCGCGCCGGTTTACACCGGCCTGCACTTCTGGTTACGCCGCCGCGGTCAGCCCGGCCCGTTGCGCCTGGCGCTGTGTGCCGATGCCGCCGGCAGCCCCGGCGCGCCCCTGCCCGGCGGGCTGGCGACCTTGACGGCGGAAGATTTGCCCGGCACCCAGGCCGAGTGGCGCGAAATCCCCCTGCCGGCGCTCGGCCTGCTGGATGCGGGCGACTATCATCTGCTGCTCTATGCCGACCCGGCCGATACCGCCAGCGACGGCTGGCAGGTCGGCCTGACGGCCACCGCCAACGCCCTAACCAGCGCGGCGGGTAGCAATTGGCAAACTGCCGCGGCCGGGCTGGCCTACCGCCTGACGGCCGACTGGCCGGCGCGCCGCTATCACTGCTTCACCCTGGCGGGCAGCCTGTACGCCGCCGAAACACGCGCCGATGGCCAGCCCGGCCGCCTGTACCTCAACGGCGGGCGCGGCCTCGCCACCAGCGCCGCTGACGATACGCTGACCGATACGCGCCAGAACTGGCCGCCGGAGGCCTGGGCCGGGTCCTGGGTGTGGCTGCGTTCCGGCACGGGAACAGGCCAGCGCCGCCGCATTAGCGGCAACGACGCCAATACGCTGGCGGTTTCCCCCGCCTGGGAAGCCCTGCCGGATGCCACCAGTGAGTATCTGATTTACGCCACAGTCCACTGGCAGGACATCACCCCCGTCAGCGGGGCGCTGATAGACGGCGTGGTGAGCAGCGTGGCGGTGGTTAATGACGAAGCTCATCTGGCGCAGGGCAAGACCATCTCGATTTTGCGCATGCGCTGGAACCCGGCCGCCAGCCCGCCGACCCATGAGTTCATGGACGATGGCGGCATGAACGCCGACCTGATGTACACCTTCTACCACCCCGGCGAGGGCGTGCAAATCTGGCGCGCCCGCAATGACAACATGCTCATCAGTCGCGGCGCGCCGGCCAGTTGGGGGGCGACCACCAGTTACGGCAGCGGCATCCCGGTCGGCGATGCCAGCCAGCCCATCACCCGCCTGCTGGACCAGGACGGCGCCCTGCTGGTCTTCAAGACCGATTCACTCTGGCGGGTGGAGGCCGATGAACCCCGCCGCCTGAACCTCGGGCTGGACCAGTTGCCTGACCCGCACAACGGCGTGGCGGCCTGCCTGCAGGGTGGGGCGGCGTTGTTCAGTTGGGCGGACGGCGTGGCGCGGCTGGAACGCGACCAGCTCACCGAAGGAGGGCCGCCGCTGGCGGGTGGGCGCGTAACCGCCCTGCTGCCGCTGGGGCCGGCCCGCTTGCTGGCCGCCTGGCAGCGCCAACCGGATTCTTCCGCCCAGTTATTGCTGCAAGAGGGCGCGGCCTGGCATCCGCTCTGGCAGGGGGCGGCCGGTTTGCAGGGGGTCTTTGCCCAACCCTGCCCGGGCAGCCTGCCCTGGCTGTGGCTGGAGAGCGGCGGCGAATTGCTCGGCCTGCCATTGCCAGAACCGGGGGCCCCCTGGCCGCAGGACCTGCCCCTTGCGCCGGAAGCGATGCTGGAAAGCCCGGCGCTGGACTTTGAGGCCCCCTTTGACCGCAAAATAATCACCGAAGTGCGCATCGCCAGCCACGGCCGACCTGAATTTGCCCTCGAAGCCCAACTGGATGATGAAATTGGCGGTGAGGCATGGCGCCGGCTGGGCGAAAGCGTTGACCTGACGGATGGCGTTCTGCCGTTGAACCTGCCGCCCGCCCGGCGCGCCCGTTTCCGGCTGCGGCTGGATGCAACCCCCGGCGAACCGCCGCGCCTGCTCGGCTGGCAGGTAGTCGCCCGTCAAGACTCTGAACCGATGCCAGGCTGACCGTAGCACAGGGAGGAAGCATGCCCAATACCATCTACTATGCCGCCCAGGCCACCCTGCTGGCGGGTGGCCTCAATCTACTCACCGACACGCTTAAAGTCCTTTTGCTGGACGAAACCTACACCCCCGACCCGGCCAGCCATGAAACGCTGGATGACATTAACGGCGAGGTCAGCGGCGCGGGTTACACCAGCGGCGGCCAGAGCCTGACCGGGCGGGACATCCTGCGGGATGATTTGAGCGGCCGGGCGGCCCTGCACGCCGAGAACCCCACCTGGCCGGCGGCCGACTTCAGCGCCCGCGCCGCCCTGCTGTACCGGCTGGGCGCCAACCCGGCCGATAGCCCGCTGCTGGCTTACTACGACTTTGGCCGCCTGATTACCCCCGACGGCGGGGATGTCACCCTCGAATGGCATGCCGATGGCGTGCTACTGCTGGAGAATCAGGCATGAGCAACCCCGGCGTTTTGCAACTGGCCGCCTGGTGGCCGCTGGATGAAGCCAGCGGCGGGCGCGCCGACCCGCGCGGCGGCCAGACCCTCACCGACCACAACACGGTGGCCTCGGCCGCCGGCCTGCACGGCCTCGCCGCCGATTTTGAGAGCAGCAACAGCGAGTATTTGAGCCACGCCGATACGGCCGCCCTCTCGCTGGGGGATGTGGAAGCCACGCTGGGCACATGGGTCAAACTGGAAAGCAAGGGCGCCAACCGCACCCTGATCAGTAAATTCGAGACCACCGGCAACCAGCGCGAGTACCGCCTGCTGTATGACAGCGGGGCCGACCGTTTTGCCTTCACCATCTCCGCCGATGGCAGCGGCACGGCCGAGGCCAGCGTACAGGCTGCCAGCCTCGGCAGTCCGGCCACCGGGGTGTGGTACTTTGTGCTGGCGTGGCACGACCCGGCCGCCAATCTCATTGGCATTCAGGTTAATGATGGCACGCCGGATACCGCCAGCCACAGCGGCGGCATCTATAACGGCACGGCCGTTTTCCGGCTGGGGGCGCTGGGCGGCCCGGCCCAATATCATGATGGCCTGCTGGACGAGGTTTTTCTCTACAAACGCCTGCTTGCGGCCGCCGAGCGCACCTGGCTCTACAACGGCGGACTGGGGCGCGCCTACAGCGAGGCCGCCTACCCGCAACCGGAACCGCTGCGGTGCGGCCTGCGCCTGCCGCCGCCCAGCCTGCGCATTACGCCCGCCGGGGTAGGCTTGCACGCCCGGCCGCGCCCCCTGCGTCTGACCGCTACCCGCGGAGAGGAGGACTGATGCAAAGCACACTGTGGCTCAATGAAAGCCCGCTGGCGGTGGTCGCCGGCGAAGAACTGACCTGCCGGGTAGAGTGGCAGGCCGCCGGGCGGGTGGAAGACCCGGCCGCCTGGGTCTTTCTGGATGGCGCCGACATCACCGCCGAGGTCATGCCCGGCGAAGACGAACACCGCGTGCGCGGGCGGGTGCTGACCCTCAAACGCTTTGCCCCGCGCCTGGAGGATGGCGGCCAGCAGTACCTCCTGCTGGTGCAGGCGCTGGTGGATGGCGACCTGCAGCGGCGCAAATGCCTGGTAGAAGTCGCCCGCGCCGAGCGCGCCGAATAACACGAGTGAGAAGAACCCCATGAAACACACGGAAACCCACCCGGCCGATGACCAGATTCTGGCCTACCTGGAGCGCGGCGAGAAATTGCCTGCCCGCGTGAGCAATGCGATGTTGCTGCTGGCCCTGCGGGCCGAGCGCGCTGCCCGCGGCCGTGAACTGGCCGACCTGCGCGCCCGCCTCGATACGCTGACCGAACTGCTGCAAGGGCCGCCGCGCCAGCCCGGCGGCCTGCTGCGCCGGGTGGAAGCCCTGGAGCGGGCGGCCCGCGCCGCCCCGGCGGGGGTGGGGCGGGGGGGGGTGGCGTTCCGGGGGGCGGGGGGGGGGTGGTTTTTGGGGGGGGTTGTGTTTTTTTTATTTGGGTTAAGTGTTATGTGTTAACCACCCG
>JANJTX010000187.1 GCA_024710875.1 Anaerolineales bacterium
CCGGCGGTATCAATCACGAAAGCCAGCAGCCCCATCGCCAAAATTAGCAACGACTCGGTGCGAATAAACGAATCGCCCGTCATCGTGCTGCCAATCGCCAACCCCAGAAACACAGTCGTAACATTCGCAATCTCGTTCTGGGCGGCTTTGGTCAACCGTTCGACCACCCCCGACTCGCGCATCAAGTTACCAAACATCAGCGTGGCAATCAACGGCGAAGCCTTGGGTGAAATCAGCGAAATCACAATCGTCACCACAATCGGGAAGAGGACCTTCACCGTCCGCGAGACCGGTTTTACCGAGTACGGCATCCGTACTGCCCGCTCGGCCGGCGTGGTCAGCAGGCGCATCACCGGCGGCTGGATAATCGGCACCAGCGACATATACGAATAGGCCGCTACCGCTATCGGCCCCAGCAAATGCGGCGCCAGCCGCGAGGAAACATAAATCGCCGTCGGCCCGTCAATCGCCCCGATAATCCCGATGCTGGCGGCTTCGTTCATGTCAAAGCCCAGGCTCAAGGCCAGCAGCAGTGTCCCGAAAATCCCCACCTGCCCGGCCGCCCCCAGCAGGGCCATGCGCGGGTTTTCCAGCAATGGGCCGAAGTCGGTCAATGCACCGATGCCAATAAATATCAATAGCGGGAACAACTCGGTGGCGATGCCCGCCTCAAACAGAATACCCAGTAAGCCTTCGTGGGGGTCAGCAATGCCAGTCAGCGGCAGGTTGGTCAGGATCGCCGCAAAGCCAATCGGCAGCAACAAAACCGGTTCATAATCCTTGGCGATCGCCAGGTATATCAGCGTCCCGCCCACCCCCATCATCACCAGGTTTTTCCAATCCAGTTGTTGCAGGGCTTCCAGCAGGAGCAACAGGTCGCTAAAGTCCATGCCCGCTACTCCTCAAACCGCACGAGTACATCGCTGTGCGCCACACTCTGGCCGCTGGCCACCACCACCGCCGCCACCACCCCCGCCCGTGGCGACCGGATGACATTCTTCATCTTCATCGCTTCCAGCACCAGCAGGTCCTGACCGGCGGTAATCGTATCCCCCGCCTTTACCAGTACCTGCACGATATCCCCCGGCATCGGTGCCCGGAGCGGTCCACCCGCCGCGCCCGCTGGCGCACTGGCCGCCGCTGGTGAAGTCGCCACCGGCCGCGCACTCGGCATAACGGCATCCAGGTCTTCAAATTCCACCTTGTACCGGCGGCCATTTACCACCGCCTCGATACCGAATTCATCCACCGCTTCAACTTCTACGTCGTACTCGGTGCCATCCAGAAATACTTTCAGGTGCTTTGGGGTCATCGTTGTTTACCTTGGGTCAATGCCCGGGTGAATCACACGCCGGAACGGGCCGGGTGGGCTTTGCAGCCGCACGCCGAGGTTCGGGTCGCTGGGGTGGTCTGTGTGCTGGTTCTGATAGACCCACAACGCCGCCAGAATCGCCACCCGCCGTTCAGCTTCAGCATCTTCATGGGCCACGTTCGCCGCCGGCCCAACTGCCGCGCTACGCACCGGAAACAGCCGCTTTAGCAACAGGATCACCACAATCAGAACGCCCAGCGCGCCAAACGTCACCCCCATCCCCAGCACGCTCAGCCATAATCCCTGTTCCAGCAGTTCCATTGCAATCCTTAAAGCGGCATATTGCCGTGTTTCTTGGGGCGAGTACGCAGCCGTTTGTCACGCAGCAATTCCAGCGCCGCAATCAGGCGCGGCCGCGTCTCGGAGGGCTTGATGACATCATCCACATGCCCGCTCGCCGCCGCCGTAAACGGGTTAGAGAACTTGTCGCGGAACTCTTTGGTGAAGGCTTCCGCTGCCGCGGCCGCATCCGGCTGGCCTTTCAACTTATCCGCATACAAAATCGTTACCGCCCCTTCGGCGCCCATCACCGCGATTTCAGCGCTCGGCCATGCAAACACCATATCCGTGCGGATGTGCTTGCTGCTCATCACGATGTACGCCCCGCCATACGCCTTGCGCGTAATGACCGTCACCTTTGGCACGGTGGCCTCGCTGTACGAATACACAATCTTGGCCCCATGCCGGATAATGCCGCCGTGCTCTTCGCGCACCCCCGGCAGGAAGCCCGGCGTATCCACAAAAGTAATAATCGGCAGACCAAACGCATCGCAAAAGCGTACAAAGCGAGCGATTTTGTCTGAAGCGTTGATGTCCAGTACCCCGGCCAGATTCATCGGCTGGTTGGCCACCACCCCCACTGAAAGGCCGTGCATCCGGCCAAAGCCCACCACCGCGTTCTGCGCAAACCCGGCATGGGTTTCCAGAAATGAGCCGGTATCCAGCACCCGCTCAATCACCGTCCGGATGTCGTACGGCTCGGACGGGTCAGCCGGAATCAGGCTGTCAAGTTCCTTGTCCATCCGGCGCGGGTCATCACTCGGTGGCAGGGTCGGCGTCTGCTCGGCGTAATTGGAAGGCAGGTAAGAGAGCAATTTGCGCGTCAGGTCGAGCGCCGCATTCTCATCCGAGGCAGAAAAATGCGCCACCCCGCTGATCTGGTTGTGCACCGCCGCCCCGCCCAGTTCATCCAACCCGACTTTCTCGCCCGTTACGGTCTCAATCACTTTCGGGCCGGTAATAAACATGTGGCTCTGGCCCTCGGCCATAATCACAAAATCCGTCAGGCCGGGAGAATACACCGACCCTCCGGCGCACGGCCCCAGCATCACGCTAATTTGCGGCACAACCCCGCTCGCTTGCGTATTGCGCCAGAACAATTCCGAAAATGCGGCCAGGCTGTACACGCCTTCCTGAATGCGCGCCCCAACCGAATCCATTAATCCGATAATCGGTACCCCGGCATCCAGCGCCAGGTCCATGATTTTTGCCACTTTCTGCCCCTGCGCTTCAGAAAAAGACCCCCCCAGCACGGTAAAGTCCTGCGAGAATACGGCCACCATGCGGCCATCGATTTTGCCAAAGCCCACCACCACGCTATCCCCTGGCGGTCGCTCGGTTTCCATCCCAAAGTCCACATGCCGGTGCACCAGGTAGGCATCTACTTCCTGAAACGTGCCCGGGTCCAACAATCGCGCAATCCGCTCACGCGCCGTTGCTTTGCCCTTCTTGTGCTGGGCGGCGATTTTTTCATCCCCGCCCCCTTTTTGAATCAGCGCTCGTCTTTCTTCCAAATTACGCAGCAGGCGTGCGGCGTTTTCCTTGTTGTTCATCGCTGCGGGCCTCCCTGTCTGGCCGGAGTGGCGTACCTTGCAAAGGCTTCCACCTCATTATACAATGGTGTTGTCTGACAATTTCTATCAAGCCTTGCACCCACAACCCCGAACTTCCGAGGTTCGCCCATGAAACCAGCCCCCTTCAAGTACCTGGCGCCCGACTCCCTCGAAGCCGCCCTCGCCCTGCGCGCCGAACACGGCGACGAAGCCAAAGCCCTGGCTGGCGGCCAGAGTCTGATTCCCGCCATGAATTTCCGCGTCGCCCAACCCAGCCTGCTGGTTGACCTCAACAGAATCGACGACCTGCGTTTCATCCGCCTGGAAGGCGATGAACTGCGCATCGGCGCTATGACCACCCAGAACGCCGTCGAACGCAGCCCGCTGGTGGAAAAACACCAGCCGCTGCTCTTTGAAGCCACTCC
The DNA here is from genome assembly GCA_024710875.1 of Anaerolineales bacterium. Taxonomy (GTDB): domain Bacteria; phylum Chloroflexota; class Anaerolineae; order Anaerolineales; family UBA11579; genus SCUK01. The sequence continues at coordinate 3,630 of JANJTX010000187.1, forward strand.
TTTCGTCGCCCACCCCCAGATTCGCAATCGCGGCACCCTCGGCGGCAGCCTCGCCCATGCCGACCCGGCTGCTGAAATGCCCGTCATCGCCCTCGCCCTGGATGCGCGCCTGAAAGCCCAGAGCAAAGAGGCCGAACGCTGGATTCCGGCCAAAGACTTCTTTCAGGGCTTCTTTACCGTAGACCTCAAGCCGGATGAATTCCTGACCGAAATCGCCTTCCCCGC
>JANJTX010000188.1 GCA_024710875.1 Anaerolineales bacterium
TGCTCACCGTCCGCAGTTTCTGGTTCACCGTTCATACCTTCTATTCCTATGTCCTCGTCCTCACCGGCGTGGGCCTCATCGTGCGTGCTATCCTCGTGCACCCCACCCGGTATCGCAAGCAGGCCCCCGGCCTGCTCATCGGCGTCTTCGCCCCCCTCGTCATCAACGTCCTCGTCGTTACTGGTGTCATCCCCCTTGTCGCCCTCGACCCCACGCCCTTCGCCTTCGTTATCACTGGCGCCGCCTTTTCGTGGAGCCTGTTCACCAACCGCCTGCTGGATGTCATCACCATCGCCCATGACGCCGTTGTTCGCAGCCTGAACGACGGCGTCATCGTGCTGGACACCAACAACATCATCGTGGATGTCAACCCGGCCGCCGAAATGCTCCTCAACCGCCAGCGGCGCGACCTGCTCGGCCAACCCGTCCAAACTCTCGAAGATGTCCTGCCCGAACTGACCGCCCAGATTGCTGAAAACTCCTACCGCGAAAAAGATGTCGCCCTGTTACGCGCCGAGCAAAAATCCTTCATCGGCCTGCGCTTGCACCCCATCCATGACCGCAACGGCGCACTGCTTGGCCGCGCCCTCCATCTCAGCGATATCTCGCGCCGCAAGCAGGCTGAAACCAAGCTCGAACAAACCCAGCAATCTTACTTCCACATCCTCGATAATCTCCAGGACCCCTTCTTTGAATCTGATGTGGATGGCCGCCTCACCTATGCCAACCGTTCTTTCCTCGAGTCCATTAATTACACCCGCAAGGAAGTCATCGGCCAGACCTTCCGCCGTTTCACCGCCCCGGATTCGATCCGCCAGGTCATGCAAAATTTCCTCGAAATGTACACCACTGGCGAGCCCATCAAGCCCTTCCAGTACAACTACCGCCGCAAGGATGGCACGATTGGTTTTGGCGAACTCTCGGCCTCGCCTATCATCATCTTTGACAAAGTCATGGGCGCGCGTGGCATGATCCGCGATATGACCGCCCGTATTCAGGCCCAGCAGGAAATTGAACTCGCCCGCCAGGCCGCTGAAGCCCGCGCCAATGAACTCGCCGCCATCAATACCGTTTCCGAAGCCGTTGCCAGCACCCTTGACCTGGATGCCATGCTCCAGACCGTCTGCGACCAACTCGTCAAGCTCTTTGAAGTCCGCAACGCCGGCATCGGCCTGCTCTCCGAAGACAAAACCAGCCTGAAAATCGTCGCCTTCGCCACCGAAGTCGCCACCGAGCCGGATGCCACCGGCCTTGTTCTGCCACTGGAAGGCAATTCCTCCACCCAACAGGTCATTCAGACCCGCAAGCCGGTCATCGTCCGCAACGCCCAGGCCGCCCCCGAAACCGAAGCCATCCATGACCTCATGGTTGAGCGTGGCACCACTGGCATCCTCATCGTGCCTCTCCTCGCCCGCGGCCAGGTCATTGGCACCATCGGCATGCCCGCCCGCCGCGCTGACCAGGAATTCAGCGAAACTGAAATCGCCCTGGCCGCCACCATCGCCAGCCAGATTGCCAGCGCCATTGAAAACGCCCGCCTGTACGCCACCACCGAGCAGGCGTTGGACGTCGCTGAGCGCGATTTGGAAATCGGCCGCAATATCCAGAGCGGCTTCTTCCCTGAAACCCTGCCGCGTGCCGAAGGCTGGGAAATCGCCGCCCGCTTCCGTGCCGCCCGCCAGGTCGCTGGTGATTTCTATGACTCCTTCCGCCTCCCCAACTCAGACCAGGTGGTCGTTCTCATTGCCGATGTCTGCGACAAGGGGGTAGGGGCGGCCCTCTTTATGGTACTCTTCCGCAGCCTCATTCGCGCCTTCGCCGAGGTCTACAGCGGCGAGCCGGATATTCGCCAGCGCTTGCTCAAAATCGTCAGCAGCACCAATGACTACATCGCCGTCACGCATGGCCGCTCCAACATGTTTGCCACCATGTTCATCGGCCTGCTTGACCCCGCCAGCAGCACCCTCTATTACATCAACGGCGGCCATGAAGCCCCGATGCTGCTGAATGCCGAAGGCCAGCTCAAACAGCGCCTCACCCCCACCGGCCCGGCCGTCGGCCTGCTGCCCGAACTGCCCTTTGAAATGGCCCAGTTGGAAATGCAGCCCGGCGATGTCCTCCTCACCTTCACCGATGGCGTCACCGATGCCCGCGATCTCAGCGGCGAATTCTTCGGCGAAAGCCGCGTCCTGGCCGTCGCCCGCCAGGCCTGGCCCTCCGCCTTCAGCCTGATGCTGGACCTGGAATACCGCCTGCTCGCCCACAGCGGCGAGCGCAGCCAGTACGACGACATCACCATGATCGCCCTACGCCGCGAACCCCTCGGCGAGCACCCCCGCCATGAGTTTGAACGCCCGGCCCTCCTAGAAAACCTGCCTGCCCTGCGCGGCTTTGTGGATGAAACCGCCAATTTCATGCACCTGCCGGACGAAGTGTGTTTTGCCTTCAAACTCGCCGTGGATGAAGCCTGCGCCAATGTGATTGAACACGGTTACCAGGACCTGGAACGCGGCCTTGTGCGCCTGCGCTTTGAACGCCTGCCCGACCGCGCCCGCCTCACCATCATGGATTGGGGTCACGTCTTCGCTCCCGAGCAGGCCGCTGTGCCGGACATCACCGCCGGCTGGGAAGAACGCCCCATCGGCGGCCTCGGCCTCTTCCTGATTGAAGAACTGATGGACGAAGTTCATTACACATCCCACCCGGATGAAGGCAACCGCCTGATTGTAGAAAAAGAAATCCCTGACTCACCACACGAGGAGAATTGAAATGGAAAAATCATTTGAACTGTCTGGCAAAATTGGCATCATCGTCGTCAAAGGCAGCGTGGATGCCCTCACGGCCCCCCACCTGGCGACCTTCATCAGCGAGCAAATCGCCGCCGGCCACACCCGCCTCGTCGCTGACCTCGCCGGCGTGGATTACACCTCCAGCGCCGGTCTGCGCGTCCTGCTCGGCGCCGTCAAGGAAACCCGCGCTCTCGGCGGTGACCTGCGCCTTGCCAATATCCAGCCCGATGTCAAAAAAGTGCTTGATTTGAGCGGCTTCACCAGCATCCTCAAACACTACGCCGACCGCGACTCAGCGATTGGTAGCTACGGCGGCTAACCCCCATGGCCGCCCCCAAGAAACTCGCCCTCGTCATCGGCTCCGGCAGCGTTAAATGCGCCGCCGCCCTCGGCATCCAGCGCGTCCTCGAGCGCGCCGATATTAAACTAGATATGCTCGTCGGTTGCTCCGGCGGCAGCCTCTACGCCGCCCTGCTGGCCCTCGGCTACCCGACTGAAAAAATCGCCGAAATGTCCAGTTCGCTCTGGACCCATGACCTCACCGCCCGCCCCAACCGGCGCGCCCTGTTGCAGGCCATCCTGCCCGGCATCGTCAAATTTGACGAACGCTTCTCCCTGCGCGATGACCGCAAGGTCAACCAGCGCCTCGAAGAAGTCTACGGTCAGCATTCCTTTGAAGAAGCCAAAATTCCCCTCTACATCACCGCCACCGACTTCATGACTGGTGAAATGGTGGTGCTGGAGAAGGGCCCGCTCTTGCCCGCTGTGCGCGCCAGTATGGCCATCCCGCTCATCTTCCCTGCCGTCAAGTCCGAGGGCCGCATGCTGGTGGATGGCTACCTTGCTGACCCGTTGCCAGTGGGCGTCGCCATTCGCGAAGGCGCAGACATCATCCTCGCCATCGGTTTTGAGGCCACCAACCAGTCGCGCCTCTCCTCCCTCGGTCGCTACGCCTTCCAGTTCACCAGCGTCATGTCCAACAACCTCCTCAAAGCCAACTTCGCCTTTCACAACCTCGCCCACCACTCCGAAGTGCTGCTGGTCGTGCCTGAATTTGAAGAGCGCGTGCGCCTCTTCGATACCGAAAAAATCCCCTACATCATCCAGGTCGGTGAGCGCGAAATGGAAAAACAGCTCCCCTACCTCCAGCAACTGCTGGCCGCCTAGAGGCCCTGCATGCCAAATAAAAAAATCGCCCTCGTCATCGGTTCCGGCGGCATCAAGTGTGCCGCTGCCATTGGTCTGGTCAAGGTGCTCCAGGAAGAATATCTCCCCATTGATCTCATCGTCGGCTGCTCCGGCGGCAGCATGTACGCCAGCCTCATCGCCGCCGCGGTCAGCGCCGAGGATATGCAGGCCCGAACCCTTTACCTCTGGACCAACGAGGTCATGAAGGATTACACCAGCAACCTCAAGGCCACCCAGGATGGCAGCGTACGCTTCAACGAACGCAGCGGCCTGGTGGATGACTCAGTCATGAATGAACGCTTGCGCACTACTTTTGACGGCCTCACCTTTGAGAATCTCGCCATCCCCCTCAAACTGGTCGCCACCGACCTGCAGACCGGCGAGAAAGTCCTGCTGGATAAAGGCCCCCTGATGGACGCCGTCCGCGCCAGCCTTGCCATCCCCATCATCTTCCCGCCCTGGGAGATTGACGGCCAGCTCCTCGTGGATGGCGCCGCCGTTGACCCCCTGCCGGTGGATGTCGCCATTCAGGAAGGCGCAGACATCATCATCGCCATGGGCTTTATGCTCTCCAATCGCGGCCGCATGCGCTCCATGACCGCCGTCCAGCAGCAACTCAACAACATCTACATGAACAACATCCTCAAGTCCACCTACGCCTTCTACAACCTCGCTCACCACGCCGAGATCTTCCCCATCCTCCCCGATTTTGAAGAACCCCTCGGCATGTTTGACACCGACAAACTGCCAGACATCATCGCCCGCGGCGAAGCCGCCGCCCGCGCCGAACTGCCCCACATCCAGCGCCTGCTGGCCGGGTAAACCTTCGTGTAAAAGCAAAAAAGAGCGACCAGGCCGGTCGCTCTTTTTGATTTCCAACCATTCTGCGCTTACAAGAAACGCTCGGCGAAGTGGCAGGCCACCTGGTGGCCGCTTTCCAGTTCGCGCAGCGCCGGCTCTTCCACACTGCACCGTTCCTCGGCAATCGGGCAGCGCGGGTGGAAGCGGCAACCCTTGGGCGGGTTCAGCGGGCTGGGGACATCGCCTTTCAAAATCACCCGGTCGCGTTTCAGAGTCGGGTCCGGCATCGGGATGGCAGACAATAGCGCCTGGGTGTACGGGTGCAGCGGCTTGCGGAACAACGCCGCGCGGGTCGTCACTTCCACAATTTTGCCCAGGTACATCACCGCCACCCGGTCCGAAATGTGCTCTACTACCGCCAGGTTATGCGCCACAAATAGGTAGGTCAGCCCCATATTTCTTTGCAGGTCTTTCAGGATATTCAGCACTTCCGCCTGGATCGAAACATCCAGCGCCGAGACCGGCTCATCCAGCACGATGAAGCGCGGGTTCATCACCAGCGCCCGCGCAATCCCAATCCGCTGTCGTTGCCCGCCCGAAAACTCATGCGGGTAGCGGGTGGCGTGGTAGCGTTCCAGCCCCACCCGGCTCAATGCTTCAATCACGCGCTCGTAGCGCTCCCGGCCATTGCCCATGCCGTGAATCGCCAGCCCTTCGCCAATGCTCTCGCCAATCGGCAGGCGTGGATCCAGCGAGGCAAACGGGTCCTGAAACACAATTTGCATTTCACGCCGCAGCGCCTTCAGCGCCGGGCCTTTCAAATCAAAAATATTTGCCCCTTCAAAGCGCACTTCGCCGCCGGTTGGGGTTTCCAGCCGCAGCATCGTGCGCCCTACCGTTGTCTTGCCGCACCCGGATTCGCCCACCAGCCCCAGCGTTTCGCCCTCATACACCGTAAACGAAACGCCATCCACTGCCTGTACCTCCGCCACCGTATGCGGGATGATACCGCCCTGTACCGGGTAGTACTTCACCAGGTCCTGTACTTCAATCAATGGCTTGGCGGTCATCATTTCTTCTTCTTCCCTTTACCTGGCTTCAGCGGGGCGGTGTGCCCGGCGGCATCCTCATACAGCCAGCAGCGCACCTCATGCCCCGGCGCTACTTCCAGCAGGTTCGGCATATGCTCTTCGCAAATGCTCAAGCCATGTTCTACCCGCGCCGGGCAACGGCTTGCAAACCGGCAGCCCGCCGGCAGGTCAATCAGGTTCGGCACGCTCCCCGGAATCGTATTCAGTTGTTCCTGTACTGAGCCTAACACGGGGATGCTCTTAATCAGGCCCTGGGTGTAAGGGTGCAGGCCGTTCTTGAACAACCCCTCCACCGAGACCTCTTCTACAATCTGGCCGGCGTACATCACCGCCACCCGGTCGGCCATCTCGGCAATTACGCCCAAATCATGCGTAATCAAAATCACTGCGGTATTCGTCTCGTGGTTCAGCTCGCGGATCAAGTCCAGAATCTGCGCCTGGATGGTCACATCCAGCGCCGTGGTCGGCTCATCCGCAATCAGCAATTCCGGTTGCAGGGCCATTGCCATCGCAATCATCACCCGCTGCGCCTGCCCGCCAGAGAGTTGGTGTGGGTAAGCGTGCGCCTTGCTCTCCGGATCCGGGATGCCCACCCGCTTCAGCAATGCCACCGCCTTTTCCCAGGCGACTGCCTTGTCCATCTTCTCATCATGAATCTGGAAAACTTCCACAATCTGGCTGCCGACTTTAAACACCGGGTTCAGGCTGCTCTTCGGCTGTTGAAAAATCATCGAGATGCGGTCGCCGCGGATGTCCACCATTGAATCCAGCGGGCGGTCCAGCAAATTCTCACCCTCAAAGAACACTTCGCCGCCCACAATTTCCCCCGGCCGGTCAATCAGCCGCAGGATCGAAAGCGAGGTCACGCTCTTGCCACACCCCGATTCGCCCACCAGCCCCAGCACTTCGCCGTGCTTCACATAAAAATCTACCCCATCCACAGCCTTCACCACCCCATCCTCGGTGAAGAAATAGGTTTTTAAATCCCGCACCTCCAGGATCGGCGCATTTCCATTGGGTGCAGCAGATTTGGCAGGCATACCCTTCTCCCGGCTCATCATTTGGCCTTGCTCACTTGCGAGAGGCGCGGGTCCATCGCATCCCGCAGCCCGTCGCCCAGCAGGTTGAAGGCCAGCACCGTGAACATGATGGCGAAGCCCGGATAGAAAACCAGATACGGGGCGGTAAACACCTGGCCGCGTTCACGGCCCAGCATCGTGCCCCATTCGGCTGCCGGTTCCTGCGCCCCCAGCCCCAGGAAGGAGAGCGCCGCCGCTTCCAGAATGGCACCGGCAATCCCCAGCGTGCCCTGCACAATCAGCGGCGGCAGGGCATTTGGCAAAATCCGCCGGAACAAAATCCACGGCGCGCTCGCTCCCAGCGCCCGCGTCGCCGCCACAAACTCCTGCTCTTTAATCGAAAGCACGCTGGCGCGCACCAGCCGCGCGAAGTGTGGCGTGTTCACAATCGCAATCGCGTACAGCGCATTTTGCAGGCCGCGGCCTAATATCGTAATAATCGCAATCGCCAGCAGAAAACTGGGGAAAGCCAGCAGCACGTCCATCGTGCGCATAATCACATTGTCCACCCAGCCGCCCGCATAGCCCGCAATCGCCCCCAGCAAGGTGCCGGCCACAATCGCCAGGCCAATTGTGCTGAAGCCAATAAACAGCGAAATGCGCGTCCCATAAACCACCCGGCTGAACTGGTCGCGGGCGTTGCCATCCAGGCCCATCAGGTGCTGCGCCTGGTCTTCCGGGCAGCCCAGCAGGTGGATGCACGGCGCCTGTCGGATGGTCACCGGCTCTATATCCAGTAACGAAAGGGTCGGGTCATAGGGCGCAATGGCCGGCGCAAAAATTGCCACCAGAATCAGAAAACCCAAAATCACTGCCCCGGCCCGCGCGTTCCGTTGCTTGAACAGCCGCCGCAAGGTCAGTTGCAGCAGGCTGTTGGATTTCACCGCCTGGGGTGGGGCGGCCAGTGTGTCAGTGGCAGTCATTCTGGCTCCTCAATCCAGTTTAATCCGGGGGTCGGCGAAGGCATAGGAAATATCCGCTGCCAGGTTGACAATCACATACCCCACCGCAATCACAACCGTGAACCCCTGAATCACAGGGTAATCCCGTCCGGTAATCGCATCAAACAAACTGCGGCCTACTCCCGAAAGGCTGAAAATCGATTCGGTCAGCACCGCTCCTGCAAACAAGGTGCCTACTTGCAGGCCCACGATCGTAATAATCGGCAGCAGGGCATTTCGCAACCCATGCCGCAGCACTACCAGCCGTTCCCGCAGGCCCTTGGCCCGCGCCGTGCGGATGTAATCCTGTCCCAGCACTTCCAGCATACTGGAGCGGGTAATGCGTGCAATAATCGACATCGGGATGGTGCTCAATGCCACCGCTGGCAGAATCAGGTGCTTAATCGTGTCAAAAAGAACCTTGAAATTCAACGTAATAATCGAATTCAGAATATACAAGTTGGATAAGAACTCAAAAATCGGAAAGCCAAACGTGCCGTCAGAAATCGGCAGCCCCCATGCCCGGTAAAACGGTATCGATGACAGCCCCGCCGTCAGGCGGCCGCTGGGCGGCAACCAGAACGGCGTATCCCGTAGCAACACCGCAAACAGATAAGCCAGCATCAGGCCCAGCCAGTACACCGGCATCGAAACGCCGATATTGGCCGCGACCATCGTTGCCACATCCACCTTGGAATTACGCCGCACCGCCGAGAGAATCCCCGCCGGCACCCCCACCAGGATCGCCAGCGTGAGCGCCGCCAGCCCCAATTCCAGCGTAACCGGCAATTTCTCAATAATGATGGTAAAGACCGGCCGGCTGAAGCGGATGGAATCGCCCAGGTTGCCGGTCAGCACATCCCGCATGTAAATCCCCAGTTGCACATAAATCGGCTCGTCCAGCCCCATCCGCAGGTTGTACGCATCACACGCTGCCTGGGTGGCGCGCTCGCCCAGGGCCGCCGTACACGGATCACCGGGGATCAGGCGCGCGATGGCAAATGTGGCAATCAAAATGCCAAACAAGACCGGAATGGAGAGCAACAAACGTCGCAGGATGTATTGTGTCATATTGTCTTCCTGAACCCTGCACACCAACCGTTGGGACGGTCAGAAAGTATTTGAACAAGTGTAGCCTATGCCTGTATTTCTGGCACGTTTTTTCATCGGGGATTAAGTTTTGCAAATACCAACGCGGGATGGGCTTTGCCAGCCGAAGCCGGCCAGTCCCCACCCCGCGTTGCTCTTTACAGCATGCTTAGCGCAGTCGCGCTAAGCCCACGCGAGTCGGGAGTGGAAAACTACTCCGCCGGCGCGTTGATGAAGCCATCCCACAGGTAAGCGAAGTACGTGAACGTACCCGTGTTACCAACATGGTTCGGGTTGGCGGCATCAATGCCCGCGGCCCAGGAGGCCACTACATCGTTGGCGTCAAACGCAGAACCATCGTGGAAGGTCACACCGTCGCGCAGGGTGCAGGTCCAGACCGTCAGGTCGGCGTTGCTGGTGCAGGCGGTCGCCAGCTCACCAGAGGTGTCGCCGCTGTCCTGGCCGTATTCCAGCAGGGTTTCAACCGCCTGCTGGCACGGGCGCAGAGACTCACCGTCCGATTCATCGCCGCAGTACAGGCTGATCGGCTCGGCATTCTGCACGAACACCAGGGTGTCCTTGCCCGGATCCAGGTAGTAGAACTGGGTCGCGCCAAACGGCGGTACATACGCGCCGCTCACCGTCGCCAGAGCCGCATCCGCCGAAGCGCCGTGCGCAACGGGGATCATCGGGATCAGCGCCTTGATGGCGTTGTTGGCAGCTTCATACAGCGGTGCAGCCGTGGCTGTATCCGCAATGCGGGAAGCTTCTTCCAGCGGACCGTAGATTTCAGCATGCGGCGTACCGAACTGCGGGTTGCCGGAGGTGAAGTGGTAGTCCAGGAAGTTGGTCACGTGCGGGTAGTCCGCGCCCCAACCCAGCAGGTACAGACCGTCCAGCCGGCCAGCGGTGGATTCGGCGATGAACTCGCCCGATTCCATCACGACCACTGCCGCATCAATACCCAGGTTGTCGCGCAACTGGTTGGCGATTTCCACCGCCACCAGGCCCGGCTCCGGCAGGTAACCGCGGAACACATCACGGTAGTACACCGTGGTGCTGAAGCGGATGCCGTCTTCATTGCGCGGGAAGCCCGCAGCGTCCAGCAGGTCATTGGCCGCCTGGACATCCAGGTCATACCAGGACTCGCCAGCACAGCCATTCGGGATCGAGCACGGGGTGAAGTGGGAAGCCACTTCGGAGCCAGCCGGGTAGAAGGAGTCAACGATACGCTGGCGGTCAATGCCCATGGCAATGGCCTGGCGAACGCGAACATCATCATACGGGGCGAAGGTGTTGGTCATACCGATGTAGAAGATGTTAAGGGCAGGGCGTTCCACCAGCTGCAGGCTGGAATCCGCGGCAACTACTTCGAAATCGGTCGGGCCGACGTTGTCGATACCATCCACGGTGCCGGCCTGCAGTTCAAGCAGGCGGGCGGCGGCTTCTGACTGCCAGCGGAGGATCAAGGCTGGGGCTTCAGGCTGCTCACCCCAGTAGCCTTCATAGGCAACGAAGTTCACGCTTTCACCGCGGCGCCATTCATCGACCATATAGGGTCCGGTGCCGATTGGGCGTTCGAGACCTTCACTGGAACGGGTACCCTCGCCCAGGGTGGCCTCAAGCCATTCTTCGGGATAAATGCCGAAGGGGCTGAAGGCGATCTTGGAGAGGAAGGCCGGGTCGGCCTGGCACAGCGTAAAGGTCACAGTATATTGGTCAACCGCTTCAACCGACTTAATGATGCCGGTATTTTCGCAGCTGCCGGCGTCGAGCACTTTGCCTTCAAACGCGGGCATGGCCTCAGATGAGGCGGGTGCCTCAGACGATGCTTCCGATGAAGCCGGGGCTTCTTCGGTGGGGGTTTCGGCAGCGGGTGCACAAGCGGCGAGCACCATGCTGGCCAAAACGAACAGGGACAACAGGACTTGCAATGTACGTTTCACTTTCTCCTCCAGGTTAAGAAAGATGGGTTGGGGTGGAACTCTGAAAATCGGTGTGACATTTGGTTTGGCTGTACACCTCCTTTCATCCCTTTGTTCATGTGACAAAGGTCACCTCATTATACAGGATTTTACAAGTTGTTAATATACTTTCTTCGGCAGGTGGGTGCCATTAAGTACTATCTTTTCAGGTTGCTCTGACCATCGTCCAGGGACCAGCCCCCCACACTTTGGGCACTTTCCACTTGCTGTGATGTAATATTCACGCAGGCTGAACTGTTCCCGCCGCACCAGCCGGGTGTTGCAGTGCGGGCAAAAGGTATTTTCATATTCTTCCACCCGCCCAGGCAGGTTGCCTGCATAGACGAAATTTAACCCCGCTTCGCGCCCAATCTCAGCAGCCCGTACCAGGCTGGAAGCTGCTGTATGGTCCCGGTTGGTCATCTTGTAATCTGGGTGGAAGGCTGTCACATGCCAGGGGATGTCTGTGGAGATGCTGCGCAGGAAGCGGGCTGCTTCCCACAATTCCTCGTTGCTGTCGTTAAAGCCCGGCACCACCAGCGTTACCACCTCCAGCCACAGACCCATGCCATGCACCCGTTCGATGGTTTCCAGTACATGTTTGAGCACCCCGCCCAACTGGCGATAATTGGCCTCGCGCATGCTTTTCAGATCCACTTTGTAAGCATCCAGCCAGGGGTGCAGGTAGTCCAGCGCCTCGGGTGTGGTATTGCCGTTCGAAACGAAAGCACATTTGAGCCCGGCCAGCCGGGCCTGCTTGAAGATGGATACGGCCCATTCGGAGGTAATCAATGGCTCGTTATAAGAGGAGACCAAAACCTCTGCCCCCGAACGCCTCGCTAACGTTACCAGTTCGCTGGCATCCACCTCGCGGATGAGCTGAATTGATGAGTTGCTGGCCGGGTCGCGCAAGGCCTGGGAGGTCAGCCAGTTCTGGCAATACCCGCAATGGAAATCGCAGCCCAGCATGCCAAAGGTCAGGGCGGTGGCGCCGGGAAAAAGGTGGAAGAACGGTTTTTTCTCCACGGGGTCGGCCTGCAGAGCCGCCACATAACCCCAGGGTGCATACAACTGGCCGCCCTCATTAAAACGCACCTGGCAGATGCCGCGCTTGCCGGGCCGCACCAGGCAGCGATGGGCGCAGGCTAGGCAACGAACGGCGTCATCCGCTTCAGGGAGGGCCAGTTCGGCCGGGCGGGTCAGGGCGTCCAGAATTGTTTTTCCACTGTTCATGGCATCACCTTATAATAAGATCATGATTACAGTTGCCATCCAGGCGGGCGGGCAATCCAGCCGTATGGGACAGGATAAAGCCCTGATGGGGTTCCTCGGCCAGCCGCTGCTACAGCGGGTCATTGATCGGTTGCAGCCCATTGCGGAGGAAGTCATCCTAACGACCAGCCGCCCGGCAGAATATGCCCGTTTTGGCCTGCCGATGTTTGCCGACGTCCATGGCGGGATGGGCGCACTAGGCGGGCTGCATACGGCCCTGTTCCATGCCAGCCAGCCGTTGGTGGCGGTAGTGGCCTGTGATATGCCTTTTGCCAGTCCCGCGCTTCTGAGGCATCTGGCAGGTCTGCTCAGAGACCAGCAAGCCGATGTTGCCATCCCGTTGGTGGATGGGCAGTACGAGCCATTGCATGCCGTTTACCGGCGCGAGACTTGCCTGTCGCACATTGAAACATCCCTGCAAGAGAAGCGCTTGCGGCTGATCTCCTGGTTTGAGCGAGTCAACGTTGTGGCAGTTGGGGAAGGCGAACTGGCGAAATATGACCCGCATGGCCTGGCGTTCCAGAACTTGAACACACCCGATGAGTTTGCT
>JANJTX010000007.1 GCA_024710875.1 Anaerolineales bacterium
GTACCGGTATCGCCCTGATACAGGAATTCATTGCCCATCGTTTGCCAGGTTTCGCCGCCATCATCCGAGCGGTGAATGACCTGCCCGAACCAGTCGCTGGATTGCGAGGCGTACAGGCGGTTGGGGTCGGCGGGTGAGCCTTTGAGGTGGTAGATTTCCCAGCCGCCAAAGTGCGGCCCGCTGACCTTCCATTTGTCGCGCTTGCTATCCGCAGTGAGGATAAAGGCACCCTTGCGGGTTCCGACGAGGACGCGTACTCCACTCATAAGATTCTCTCCTTTTGCCCGCCTGAACCAAAACAGGACGGAATGTATCCAATTATAGCCTCGCCTGTATCGCAGACCGCTGCCCGCCGGAATTTGTCAAGTTCAGTCGTTCTGGTCAAACAGCCCGGCCCGCCGCGCCTGCATTTCAGCCGCCACCGCCGCCGAATTCTCGTCGCCGCGCTCCTGCAATTCGCGGATGATGTTGTCGTAGTCTTCCTGTTCGCGGTTCTGGCTTAATTTCCAGGCCGCCGAGAGTTCGCTGACCGGCATCACAAACCCGGCCACCGCCTGCATCTGGCTTTCCAGATAGTCGGCGGGCAGGTCTTTCATCTGGTAACTGCCGGCCGCGCCTTCGTACTTCTCCACCAGCGCGTTCAGTACCGCCGCCAGTTCGGCCGGGTCTTGGATCAGGCGCGGCACGCCATAGACATGCACCGCCATGTAGTTCCAGGTCGGCACGTTCACATGGTTGTACCAGCGCGGCGAGATGTAGGTATGCGGGCCGCTGAATATCGCCAGCGCTTCTGCGCCGCGCTCAAAATCGCGCCATTGTTTGTTGGCCCGGGCGATGTGGCCGGTCAGCACGAAACCATCTTCAATCCGCTGGAGGTCCATCAGGGCGTGGGTCGCCCGCGGGCGCACTCCGTCAAAGGTCACCAGCGTGCCGAAGCCGTTGGCTCGCACAAAGTCTTCAATAACTTGTGGGTCGGTTTCTTCGTAACGGCGCGGGATGTACATGGCAGTTAGAGATAGCGTACAAAGCGGTTGTGTTCATCCACCAGAATCTGGGTCGCTTTCACCGGCGTGTCGCTCACTTCAAAGGCCATGATGATGATTTCATCGCCGGCTTTTATCAGGTGCGCCGCGGCGCCATTCATCGTAATCTGGCCTGCGCCGCGCGGCCCTTCAATGACATAGGTTTCCAGCCGTTCGCCGCTGGTGTTGCTCACCACCAGCACTTTTTCGCCCGGCCACAGGTCGGCCTTTTCTATCAGGTCAAGGTCAATGCTGATGCTGCCGATGTAGTCCAGGTTGGCCTCGGTTACCGTGGCTTTATGGATTTTGGAACGCAATAAGATTCGCATGGCGGCGATTCTATCAGGCCGCCGCCCTTCTGCGCAGGTGGAGTTTTGGCCCCGCCCGCTTGTATAATGGAGTGGGGTGAGGCTCCACTCTCAGGCAAATGCCAGAGGCATTTACCAATGGGGTTGGGCAAAGCCCGAGTAATATGAAAGAACACCACTCAGGAGGAGGCCGCAATGCCGCTGGATATTATTGTAGGCGCCCAGTGGGGCGATGAAGGCAAGGGGCGCATGGTGGATTTGTTCGCCGCCCAGGCCGCCATTGTGGCCCGCTGGGGCGGCGGCGATAACGCCGGCCATACCGTTACCGTCGGCGAGACGGTCTTCAAACTGCATCTCATCCCCTCCGGCATCATCCACCCGCATACCGTCGGCGTGATGGGCAATGGCATGGTCATCAACCCCGAAACCCTGCTGGCTGAAATGGCAAAACTGGAAACCCTCGGCGTGGCCGTGCCGCCCGAACGCCTGCGCATCAGCCTGAATGCCCACCTCATCACCCCCGCCCACCGCGCCCTGGATGCGGCTCAGGAGGCTCAGCGCGGCGGCGGCAAAATCGGCACCACTCTGCGCGGCATCGGCCCGGCTTATGTGGACAAGGCCGCCCGCCGCGGCCTGCGAGTCGGTGACCTGCTGGACGAGGCTGAGCTGGCCGAGAAAATCCGCGCCCATGTCGCCGCCGCCAACCAGCAGCTCACCCAACTGTACGCCGCTGAACCGCTCGACCTTGAAGCGGTCGTTACGGAGTTCCAGGAACATGCCCGCCGTCTGCGCCCTTACATCGCCGATACTTCGGTCTTCCTGCATGAAGCTCTTGCCGATGGCAAGCGTGTGTTGGGCGAAGGCGCCCAGGGTACTCTGCTGGACCTCGACCATGGTACCTATCCCTATGTCACTTCCTCGCACCCGATTGCCCCCGGCGCGCTGCTCGGCCTCGGCCTGGGGTTTTCCGCGGTCGGCGAGGTCGTCGGCGTGACCAAGGTCTTTCAGACCCGCGTCGGCGAAGGCGGCTTCCCCACCGAGCAGGACGGCACAGTGGCCGAACGGCTGCGCGGCACTGGCGAAAACCCGTGGGACGAGTTCGGTACCACCACCGGCCGCCCGCGCCGCGTCGGCTGGCTGGACCTGCCCCTGCTGCGCTACGCCGCTCGCGTCAATGGCCTGACCAAACTGGCCCTCACCAAGCTGGATATCCTCTCCGGGCTGGAGGGCCTGAAAATCTGCCTC
>JANJTX010000034.1 GCA_024710875.1 Anaerolineales bacterium
GCGTGATTGCTTAGTAATGTGGACAGGTATACAGGGAGACAGGTGTCAGGTAAACAAGTATCAGGTTAGCAAAGAGAGCAGGGCTACAGGTGGTGGGAGGGTGAGAAGCTGTTTAGTGAGTTCTTCGAGCTGCCTGGATTGGAAGCTTCGATTAGGAAACTTGAGTGGACTTGACGCGTAGGGGCGACCTGCAGGTCGCCCCTACCAGATATAGAGGCTATTTCAAGGACTTACTAAACAGTATCTGAAAGCAACCGGGCCGTTGCGCCGCGGTACTCCTCACTCGTTACTTATTACTCATGTACCGCGAGCGTGCAGCCAGGCGAGGAATTTCTTCTCCGGCCAGGCGTTCAGGACGTGGTCTTTGGTGAGCCAGGCGCGGCGGGCATTCGCCACGCCATACTCCAGAAAATCCATATGGCTTTCGTGGTGGGCATCGGTGTTGATGGCAATCGGGATGCCCATTTCGGCGGCGCGGCGGGCGTAGATGTCTTCCAAATCCAGGCGGCTGGGATTGCTGTTGATTTCAAGGGCCGTGCCGTTTTCCAACGCCGCCGCAAATACCGCGTCCATGTCCAGGTCGGCGCCAGCCCGGTCAGGGAGCAGGCGGTTGGTGGGGTGGGCGATGAGGTCCACATGCGGATTCTGGATAGCATTCAACAGACGTTGGGTGGCCTGCTCACGCGGCTGGCGCATGCTGACGTGTAGCGAGGCAATCACGAAGTCCAGCCAGGCCAGAGTGTCATCGTCAAAGTCCAGCGTGCCATCGGCGCGGATTTCCATTTCGGTGCCGTGCAACAGCGTGATGCGGTCGCCGAGTTGCTGGCGGGCGGCCTCGATATCAGCGCGCTGTTGTTTGAGCCGTTCGACCGTCAGCCCGTTGGCGATGCCGAGGCTGTAGGAATGGTCGGTGATGGCCAGGATTTTGCGGCCGCGGACGATGGCGGCTTCGGCCATTTCGAGGACGGTTTGCTTGCCGTCTGACCAGGTCGTGTGGCTGTGCAGTTCGGCGTGGATTTCCTTGACGGTCAGCAGTTTGGGCAGGGCGTTCTGCTGGGCCGCCTGCACCTCGCCGCGGTCTTCGCGCAGTTCCGGGGCGACCCACGGCAGGCCAAGGGCTTCGTAAAGGGCTTCTTCGGTGGCGTAGTGGAGTTCCTCGCCGCTGTCATCCGTACGAGTGAGGGCATGCTCGGAGAGCGAGAAGCCCCGGGCGAGGGCGATTTCGCGCAGGCGCACGTTGTGGTCTTTGGAGCCGGTGGCGTATTGCAGGGCGGTGCCGAATTTGGCGGGCGGGTGCACCCAGACCTGGGCGCGCATGCCATTGTTGTATTCCACGCTGGCCTTGGTGGGGCCGCGGCCGAGAACCCGCGCCACCAGCGGCTGGCTGGTGAAGGCCTCCATGACCGGCTCGGAATCTTCGGCGGCCACAAGGATGTCCAGATCGCCCACGGTATCGCGGCGGCGGCGCAGGCTGCCAGCCGCCTCCACGCGTTTGACGCCGCTTACCTTGCGTAACAGCGCCATTTGTTCTTCGGCAAAGGGCAGGGCATCGCCCAGCGGGGTGCGGCCGCTGCGGCGCGCCATGCTCTCCAGCCCGGCCAGGATTTTCTCTTCGCTTTTCTTGCCCATGCCGGGCAAGCCCGCCAGTTGCCCGCCTTCGGCGGCGGCTTTGAGCTGTTCTATGGTCTGGATGCCGAGCTGGTCGTAAAAGAGTTTGACCTTCTTGGGGCCGAGGTCGGGTACCTGCAAGAGGCTGGCAAGGCTTTCCGGCACTTCGGCTTTGAGCTTTTCCAGAAACTCAAGCTTGCCGGTGGTGAGCAGTTCTTCGATTTTCTCGGCGATGGCCGGGCCAACCCCCGGGATTTCCTTGAGGCCCTTCTGCCCGCCTTCTTTATAAGTGTCGGCCACGCTGCGCGGGTAGACCACCAGCGTTTCCGCCGCCTTGCGGTAAGCGAGAATTTTGTAGATGACCTCGCCCTTGATTTCGAGCAAGTTGCCAATCAGGGTAAATGTATCGGCCAATTCTTTGTTGTTCATGTGTGGATTATAACGAAAATCGGATAGCGAGAGATAAGGAAGGGGGAAAGTGTGAACAGGCAAACAGGGAGACAAGGAGACAGGGGAAATTAGTGGCGGCTGGTAAGAAGTAGACTGCAAAGGGGAGTCTATTTTCTCGTAACTTGTGATTGGTGGAGGCACAGATGACCGAACGCTATGTAATGGCCGGCGGGCGGCGGCTAAAAATCGAAACGCCTGGGCCGGGGCAGGAATCGGTGTGGGATTATCCGCGCCCGCCGGCGGTGCAGCCCGTCAGCCGCCGCATCCGGGTAGTCTTCGGCGGCGTGGTGGTGGCGGAAAGCACGCGCGCCCTGCGGGTGGTGGAAACCGCCGGTGCGCCGGTGTACTATCTGCCGCTGGACGATGTACAGATGGAGTACCTGCGCCGCACGCCGCACAGCAGTTTCTGTGAATGGAAGGGCAGCGCCACTTACTATACGCTGGAAATCGGCGGACACAGCAGCCCGAACGCCGCCTGGTTGTACGAGCAGCCCAGCGCCGGGTACGAGGCGATTGCCGGGTATCTGGCGTTTTATGCCCAGCGGGTGGACGAAGCCTGGGTGGGTGAGGAACGGGCCAAGCCGCAGCCGGGACAGTTCTACGGCGGCTGGGTGACCCGCGAAATTGTCGGGCCGATTAAGGGCGAACCGGGCAGTTCGGGCTGGTAGTCAAAGGTAAATAAAACGCGCCGGCCAGAATGGCCGGCGCGTTTTGATTCGAGGGTGCAGTTTAGCGGTTGCGCCACGCCTCTGAATCAGGTGTGAACAACGGGGAGCCAAACTCGGCCACGCCGAACTCGGCGATGAGCTGCTGGGCTTCCAGCGAGACCAGCCAGTCAATAAACTGGTTGGCGAGCTCGTTGTTGATGGCTTCGTTCTTGTCCGGGTTGACGGCGATGACGCCGTAGGGATTGAACAGAATCGGGTCGCCTTCCAGCACGATAACCAGCTCGGTACCCTCCAGGGTGCGGGCTAGGTACGTCGCCCGGTCAGAAAGCGTGTAGCCGGTGAGCTCGTCGGCCATGGTGAGCACCGCCCCCATGCCCTGCCCGGCGGAAACATACCAGTCTCCGGTTGGCTCCAGCCCGGCAATAGCCCAGATTTCCAGTTCCTTGACATGTGTGCCGGAATCATCGCCGCGTGAGATGAACGTCGCGCCCGCCGCCGCAATCCGGCTCAGGGCTTCAGCGGCGCTGGCCGAGCCGGCCACGCCCGCCGGGTCGTCCGCTGGGCCGAGCAGCACAAAGTCGTTGTACATTACGTCTTCGCGGCGTACGCCATCGCCTGCCGCCATGAATTCATCTTCCTGGGTGCGGGCGTGCACCAGCAGCACATCGGCATTGCCATCCCGGCCGAGTTGCAGGGCCTGGCCGGTGCCGACTGCCACAACTTCCACGGTGGCGTTGAACTGCTCTTCAAAGTGGGGCAGCAGGTAGGCCAGCAGGCCGGAAGCCTCGGTGCTGGTGGTGGTGGCGAGCGCCAGCCGCTGGGGTTCCGCCGGGGCGGCCGGGCCGCAGGCGGCCAGCAGCAGCATAGCCGCCAGTAAAAGGAGGGTGATGCGTTGAGGTCTCATGGATTCTCCGATCCGTTTTTCCGGGCCGGTTTGCCCGGTGGGTTGCAGGGTCAGTACACCATTTCGCCCTGAATGAAGGCTCGCGTGCGCGGGTCAGTTGGGTGGTCAAAGAACTGCTGGCGCGGGGCGATCTCCACCAGTTGCCCGTTGAGCAGCAGGGCAACCCGGTCGGCGAGGCGGCGCGCCTGAAAGACATTGTGGGTCACGAGCACGGCGGTGGCCTGGGTGGCGGCGCGGTGCTGCTGAATAATTTCTTCAATCAAATTTACATTGTAGGGGTCGAGGTTGGCGGTCGGTTCGTCCAGCAGCAGCACATCCGGCCGCAGGGCGAGGGCGCGGGCCAGCGCCACCCGTTGGGCCTCGCCGCCGGAGAGGGTGCGGGCGGGGGCGTCGGCGAGTTCATCGAGGCCGACGCGCTCCAGCAGTGCGGTGATTTGTTCATGGGGGTTGGGCACACCGCGCAGGCCAAGGCCATAGGCGATGTTCTCGGCCACGCTGCGGTTGAGCAGGGCCGGGCGCTGAAAGACGGTGGTGATGCGGCGGCGCACGGCCAGCGGCGGCGGCTGGCTGGCGGTGTATGTCTGGCCGTCAAAGGCGATGTTGCCGCGGGTGGGGGTTTCCAGAAAATTCAACAGGCGCAGCAGGGTGCTTTTGCCCGCACCGCTGGGGCCGAGGACCGCCAGCAGTTCGCCGGGCTGGATTTCCAGCGCGGGCAAATCCAGCACGCGGCGGCCATCGTATTCCTGCGCAAGGTCGGTGAGCTGGTAGAGGGCGGTCATGGGTCGAGGGTTTTGCCCTGCAACGTGAGCAGGGCGAAGTTGGCGAGGAAGGACAGGCCGAGCAGCACCCCGCCCAGAGCCAGGGCGAGGTCAAAATTGCCTTTGCTGGTTTCCAGCACGATGGCGGTGGTCAGGACGCGGGTGTGCCCGGCGATGTTGCCGCCGACCATCATCACCGCCCCTACTTCCGAGATGATGCTGCCGAATCCGGCAATGACCGCCACCAGCACGCCCGCCCGCGCCTCGCCGAGGATGGTCCAGGCCGCCTGGACTTGTGAAGCGCCCAGAGCGCGCACCTGCAAGCGCAGGTTGGGGTCAACCGCCATCACGGCGGCGGCGGTCAGCCCGGCCACCAGCGGTAGCGAGAGGATGGTTTGGGCGAAGACCATGGCGGCCGGGGTGAATAGACTGGGGAGGAATTCGGTGGGCAGGCCGGACAGCCAGCCATTGCGCGAGAGCAGCAGATAAACGAACAGGCCGACGACCACCGGCGGAAAGCCCATGCCGGTATAGAGAATCAGCATCAGCAGGCGGCGGCCGATGAAGCGGCGCAGGCCGGCCAGCGCGCCGAGGGGAATACCTATCAGGCTGCTGATGAGCAGCGCCAGGCCGGTAACCCGCAGCGAGAGGGCGATGATGTCAGTGAGTTCGCCGGGCATGGCCTAATTATACGACTGCGGGGGGGGCGTCAAACCGGTTCGAGGGCCACCGCGCACATCTTGTAATCCGGGATCTTGGCTTTCGGGTCGCGGGCATCCAGCGTCAGTTCGTTGGCGGCGGCTTCGGCGAAGTGGAAGGGGATGAAGACCACCCCCTGCGGGCTACGCTCGGTGACGATGGTTTTCACTTTAATCTGGCCGCGCCGCGAGCGCACCAGCGCCCATTGGCCGTCGGCCAGACCGAGCGCGTCAGCATCCAGCGGGTGCACCTCCACGGTCGGGTCAGGGTAGATGTCGTCCAGCTTGCTGCGGCGGGTCATGGTGCCGCCGTGCCAGTGGTAGAGCACCCGGCCGGTGGAGAGGATGAACGGATACTCCGGGTCGGGCAGTTCGGCGCCGGGGCGCACGTCCAGGGCGGTGAACACGCCGCGCCCGCTGGGGAAAGTGTCTTCAAACAGGTAGGGCGAGCCGGGGTGGTCAGGGGTGGGGCAGGGCCAGTGCACGCCGTCCTCGCGCTGGATGCGGGCATGGTCAATGCCCTGAAAGGCCGGGGTCAGGCGCGCCATCTCCTGCCAGATGTCGGAGGGATGCGCATAGTCAAAACCAATACTGGCGGGGCGACCAAGCAGGATTTCGACGCGTTTGGCGAGGTCGCAGAGGATGGCCCAGTCTTCGCGCGCCTGGCCGGGAGCCGGCACGGCGGGGCGAATCAGTTGCACGCGGCGATCGGTGTTGGTGAAGGTACCCCCCTTCTCGGCAAACGAAGTAGCGGGGAAGAGGATGTCAGCATATTCGGAGGTCTCATTGAGGAAAATGTCCTGCACCAGCACGAACTCCATCTGCTCCATCACATGTCGCGAATGGCGCAGGTCGGGCTCGCTCATCAGCGGGTTTTCGCCCATGATGAGGTAGGCGCGGATGATTTTGCTGGCAGCGGCATCCACCATTTCCATGACCGTCAGGCCGGGTTCGGGGTTGAGAGTTGTGCCCCAGTCCTGCTCGAACTTGGCGCGGATGGCATCATCGGCAACGGGCTGGTAGGCGGTGAAAACGTGCGGCAGGCCGCCCGAGTCCGAGCAGCCCTGCACGTTATTCTGACCGCGCAGCGGGTTGAGGCCGGTGCCGGGCTTGCCGATGTGGCCGCACAGCAAGGCCAGGTTGGCCAGCGAGAGGGCGTTCTCGACCCCATGCACCGACTGGCTGATACCCATGCCCCAGTAAATCGCGCCGGTGCGGGCGTTGGCGAACAGGCGCGCCGCCGTGCGGATGTCTTCGGCTGGTACGCCGCTGATTTCAGCCGCCCACTCCGGGGTGCAATCCATAATGGCGGCGGCATAGTCCTTGAAGCCCTCGGTACGGGCGTCAATGAATTCCTGGTTGAAGAGCTCCTCGGCCACGATGACCTGCGCCATCGCCTGAAAGATGGCCACATCCGTGCCGGGTTGCTGGCGCAGCCAGACCTCGGCGAACTCGGTCATTTCAATCTGGCGCGGGTCGACCACAATCAGTTTGGCCTGATTGTTGACCACCGCCTCGCGCAAAAAGGTGCTGATGACTGGGTGGGTTTCGGTGGTGTTGGAGCCGGTGACGATGAAGACATCCAGGTCTTTCATCTCGGCGATGCTGTTGGACATGGCCGAGGAGCCAATGGCAATCGTGAGGGCGGTGACGCTGGCGGCATGGCACAGGCGGGCGCAGTGGTCCACATTGTTGCTGCCCAGCACGCCGCGCACGAACTTCTGAAAGACGTAGTTGTCTTCATTGGTGACTTTGGCCGAGGCAAAGGTGCCAAACGCCGCCGGGCCGTGCTGCTGGTGGATTTCCGTGATGCGGCGGGCGGCCAGTTCCAGCGCTTCTTCCCAGGTGGCCTCGCGAAAGCCTTCCAGCCCCACCGGCTGGCGCGGGGTAACGCCAAAGTCTTTACGAATCAGGGGCATGGTCAGGCGGCCGGGGTGGTGGACAAAGTCCACCCCGAAGCGGCCCTTGGCGCATAGACGGCCGTAGTTGGGGGCGACCTGAAACGGCGCATCCACCTTGTAGATATGTTCGTCTTTGATGTGGAGATTGACCTGGCAGCCCACGCCGCAATACGGGCAGGTGCTGCGGACGATGGATTCGGCCTGGATCATTGGGCGCCTCCTTTTTTGTCCTGCGCCCGGCGCTGGTTGCGCTTCTCGCGCCGGATGCTGTCGTAATCCAGCCCCTGCTGTAAATAGATTTCGGTCTTGCTGATGAGGGCGTTGGTGGGGCACACGGCCACGCAGTTGCCGCAGAACACGCAGGTGGTCTCCGGCATGGGGGCATCAAAGAAGGTGGTGACATGGCTGTTGTAGCCGCGCCCACCGGTGGAGAGGGCGTAGGTGAATTGCAGGTCATCGGCGCAGGCCTGCACGCAGCGCCAGCACATCAGGCATTTATCATAATCGCGCACGTAAAAAGGATTGTCATCCAGCATCGCCGGGGCGCGGCGCTCGGCGCCGGGGAAACGCTCGCGGTCGGCCTGATAGTCGTCCATCTGTTGCTGGATTTCGGGCGCCTGCGAGAGGTCAATGCTGGCGTTGAGCATTTCCAGCAGGGTGCGGCGCGCCCGCGTGACGCGTTCGCTGGCGGTGTGTACCTCCATGCCCTCGGCAGCCGGGGTGACGCAGGCCGGGGCAAGCACGCGCCAGCCATCTACTTCCACCACGCACTGGCGGCACAGGCCGTTGGGGGTGGTGGCTTCGTGGTAACAGATGACGGGCGTGTCCACATCGGCCAGTTGGGCGGCCTGCATCAGGCTGCTGCCGGCCGGGGCGTGGATTTCGCGGCCATCAATGGTGAGGGTGAGGGTCATGCGTTGACCTCCGGTGCTCTGGTGAAAAAACCTTTTCCGTACAAACAGCGCTATGGCGATTTCTTGAGAAGATTATTGCAGAAAATTGATTGTAGAGGCGACCTGCGGTCGCACTAGCGCCCGCACGCAACGCCCAAGTGGGGCCAGTCTACCGGTCATTGTCCGGGTTCAAACAGGTGCGGCCAGTGTTCCATCACGCTTAAGACGGCGGTGGCGGCGGTCTGGCCAAGGCCGCACAGCGAGGCGTCCGTCATAGTCCAGCCCACATCCGTCAGGCGTTCCTTGTCGCCGGGTAGCAACTGGCCGTGCGCCAGTCGTTCGAGGATTTCCAACTGGCGTTGGGTACCGAGCTGGCAGGGGTAGCACTTGCCGCACGATTCGTGGGCGAAGAAATGGCCGAGGTCGAGCAGCACCTGGCGCAGGTCGCGGGTCTCATCAAAGACCATCACCACGCCCGAGCCGAGCGAAAGGCCGGCGGCGCGGGTGTCTTCAAAGGTCAGCCGCACATCGAGCTGGTCGGGCGGCACAAATTTGCCCGCCGCGCCGCCCAGCAGCACCGCCCCCAGTTTGCGGCCATTGCGGATGCCGCCGGCTTCCTTAAAAATCAGGTCGCGCAGCGTGATAGGCGTCGTAATTTCAAACAGGCCGGGCATGAAGGTATCGCCCGAGAGGCAGAACAGGCGCGGCCCGCTGGATTTCTCCGAGCCCAGTTTGCGGTACTCCTCCACGCCCATGCGGAAGAGCAGCGGCACATTGGCAAAGGTCTCGACATTGTTGATGACGGTGGGCTTGCCGAACAGGCCGTGCTGGGTCGGGAAAGGCGGCTTGATGCGCGGGTAGCCGCGTTTGCCCTCAATGCTTTCAAACAGGGCGGTTTCCTCGCCGCAGATATAAGCCCCGGCACCGGAGCGCAGTTCAATGTCAAAGTCAAAGCCGCGGCCGCGAATGTTCGCGCCGAGCAGGCCGGCGGAGCGAAAGACTTCGATGGCGCGTTGCAGGATGCCCTGGGCGCGCGGGTACTCCCCGCGCACATACAGAAAGCCTTGCGTGGCGCCGATGGCGTAGGCCGCAATCAGCATGCCTTCGAGGATGCTGAAGGGGTCTTCTTCCAGCAGGGTGCGGTCTTTGAAGGTGCCGGGCTCGGATTCGTCGGCATTGCACACGAGATATTTGGGCTGGCCTTCGGCCTGGGCGGCGCCTTCCCACTTAATGCCGGTGGGGAAGGCCGCTCCGCCGCGCCCCATCAGGCCGGCGGCTTTTACCTGTTCAATTACTTCCATTGGAGAGAGGGCCAGCGCGGCTTCCAGCCCGCGCAGGCCGTCGGTTTCTTCGTAATCCGGCAGGCTGGTGGGCGAGATTTTGCCGAGGCGGGCGGTGAGCAGGCGCGTACCGGTGCGAATCAGGCCGCTGGGCGGGTCGGGTGGACGGCGCACCAGTTCGGCGACCACATCCGGCGTGGTCTGGCCGATGGGGCGGTCGTCCACCAGCATGACCGGGGCGCGCTCGCACAGGCCAAGGCATTCCACGCTTTCAACATAGTATTTGCTGTCTATCGTCGGTTCACAGATGGCGGTGTCCAGCTCGCGGCACAGGGTCTTGCTGACGGTTTTGGCGCCAAAGAGATTGCAGACCGGGCTTTCACAGATGCGGATGTGGGTTTCGCCGGTGGGCCGGTCATGCAGCATGGAGTAGAACTCAATCACGCCCGTCACTTCGGCCAGCGGTACGTTAAGCGCCCGCCCGATTTCGGCGGCAATCTCTTTCGAGATGTGGTTGTAGCGTTTCTGGGCTTCCAGCAGGGCGGGCAGCAGCATGGTCTGGCCGCGGTGCGCGTGGGCGGCAAGGTAGTCCTGCATGCTGGCTGGGGGTGTGGCGCGCTCGGCCATGAATCCTCCGGGGTAGCGCGAGTGGGTGCGTGGTTTCCTGAATTATACCGAGTGTGGCCGAAATGGGCGGGCAGAAGGGCCAAGGACTGCCGGAATGGGGGTATCATTGGCGTTTGTGGCGCCATCCAGCAATTACTCCAAGACGCCAGGATGTTGAATGCTTTTCAATCTTACTCTGTTTGTACGCCTGACCTGGGCGGCCCTGACGCGGGCGGGCGATACCCCCGGCCGGCTGGTCGGCAAACGCTGGCGGGTGCTGTTCTGGTGGTATCTGCTGATCCCCATCCATAACCTGACCACCCAGCTGGCGCTGGGGCTGGACTATGTCCTGTTCCCGGCCTTCCGGCGGCAGGCTGTCGCCGCGCCGATCTTCATCATTGGCAATTTTCGCAGCGGCTCAACCCTCCTGCAACGCCTGCTGGCGCGGGATGAAGACAACCTGACCGCCATGCAACTGTGGGAAATATACATCGCGCCTTCATTAACCCAGCGCGCCTTCTGGCGCCTGCTGGGGCGGGTGGATGAACGCCTGCTGGGCGGGCGGCTGCGGCGCAGACTGGAGCAGGTCAATGACCGCCTGTTGGGCGGCATCCAGATGCACAGCGTGGGCCTGTGGGAAGTGGACGAAGACGAGGGGCTGATGTGCCACTCCTGGGATACCTGCTTCTACATGTTCCCCTTCCCATTTCTGGAAGACCTGCGCCCGTACTGGAAGTTTGATACTGACCTGCCGCTGAAACGCCAGGAAAAAGTGATGCGCTTCTACAAGGGCCTGCTGCAACGGCATGTGTGGGCGCATGGCGGCAAACGATACATCGCCAAGAACCCGGCTTTCTGCGTCAAGGTCGAGGCCCTGCAGCGCACCTTTCCAGATGCGGTCTTCATTTACCTGGCGCGCAACCCGATTGATACAATCGCCTCCAAGACCACCTTTTTCAGTTACATCTGGAAGGTGTTTGGCGAACCGGCCGAGGCCTTCCCGAACCGGGATTTCACGCGAGCGTTAATCGGGCACTGGTACCGCTACCCGCTGGCCCGGCTGGACCGGATGCCGGAAGCCGGGCGTATCATCCTGCGGTATGATGATTTGGTGGGCGACCTGGATGGCACGGTCCGTAAAATCTATGCGCAGCTGGGCTTGACGATTGACCCGGATTTTGATGCGGTGGTGGCCGAGACGGTCGAGCGCCAGAAAAACTTCGAGAGCGAAAACCGCTACTCGCTGGCGGCCATGGGTTACACCGAAACGATGATTGCCGCAGAATTTGCCGATATTTTTGAACGCTTTGGCTTTGGACTGAACGGCAAGAAAGCGGCCGTCAATGGCCGCCAGCCCGAGCGAGAACTGGAGGTAAGCCTTGATTGACCCGATTTTATTTACGATTAACCTGTTTGGCATTGAATTCGTCTTTCGCTGGTATGGCCTGCTGATTGGCCTGGCCATCATCATCGGCGGTTGGATCACCGACCAGGAGATGCGCCGGCGGGGTGGCCCGGCCGAGGTCATCTGGGATATGCTGCTGTGGGTTGTGCCGGCCGGAATCATCGGGGCGCGCCTGTATTATGTGCTGAATGATGTGGCGGGCGGCGGGCAGTATTTTGTGCAGGACTGGCGGCGGGCTTTCTATATCACCGAGGGCGGCCTGCACATCTTCGGCGCGCTGATTACCGGCCTGCTGGCAACGCGGGCCTATGCTCGCAAACACAAACTGGATATGTGGCTGCTGCTCGATTCGGTCGCGCCCGCCTTGTTGCTGGGGCAGGCGGCCGGGCGGCCGGCGAACTTCATCAACCAGGAACTGTACGGCCCGCCAACCGACCTGCCGTGGGGTATTTCGATTTCGGCTGACCACCGCGTGGGCGAATGGCGCGACCTGACGGCCTTCCCGGAGGCGACCACCCGCTTTCACCCGACCTTTGGGTATGAGATGGTCTGGAACATCCTGACCGGCGGGCTGATTTTGTGGCTGGCGCGCAAGTACCCGCAGCAGTTCAAACCCGGGGCGGCTTTCTTCCTGTGGATGGTGTTCGCCGGGGTCGGCCGATTTCTGATAGAAGCCTTTCGGCCCGACCAGCCGCGCATCCCCGGTACCGACCTCTCCTGGTCGCGGCTGATTTCCGGCCTGCTGGCCCTGGCCGGGGCGGTCTTGCTGGCCATCCGACTGGGCAAAATCCAGAGTGGGTTGAAATTGCCGGAAGCCTACAAGATCCAAGCGGCGAAATAGCCTGTCGTTTATGCCTTGAAAATCAAAGCTGCCCGCGATGTCGCGGGCGGCTTTTTTGTTAGAGGTTGTTTAACAAGTCCTTGAAATAGCGTCTAAATCTGGTAGGGGCGACCCTTCGGCTACGCTCAGGCCAAGCCTGCAGGTCGCCCCTACGCGACAATTCCACATAAGTTTCGCAATCGAAGATACCAATTTATACAGCTTATAAAATTTGTTAAACAGATTTTTAGATATTTCAGGTCTGCGCAGGCCGAAGTGTGAACCGGCTCACCGCCCATTGGAGATAGGTTGGGCCGCGCCGCGTTGCGGATGAAAGTGGGCAACCGCGGTTGCTTGCCGGACCAGGAACTTCGGGGCAGTCATCAATCGGGTCGGGGACGTCGTCGCCATCCGTATCCGGGCAGCCATCATGGCGCGGCAGGCCGGGGCGGTCTTGCTGGCCATCCGACTGGGCAATATCCCGAGTGGGTTGAAATTGCCGGAAGCCTACAAGATCCAAGCGGCG
>JANJTX010000078.1 GCA_024710875.1 Anaerolineales bacterium
CCCGGATGGCCGGGTAAGTGAACTGCACCCAGCCGTTGACGCTGTCCTCCACCGGGCCAGTGAACACCTCGCCCGAGGGCATATTGCTGCGCCCATCCGAGTTGATAAACGTACGCCCTTCCACGCTCAAAGTCAGGTCCACATTCGGGCTTTTGACCGTGACCTGTTTCTTGCCCTTCAGCCAGTCCACTATCTTCTGCTGCGATTCGTACATCTTATTCCACTCCGCCACCGGGTCGTCGCGGTCGCAGAAGCACGCCCCATACACAAAATCCTCGTAGGCCGCCAGGCTCATATCCGCCTCCTGGGCAAAGGCCGCGCACGGGTACTGCACTACATTCCAGCGCACTTCCTTGCGGGCCGAGCGCGCCATAAAGGCATTCGTCTGCTCGCGCCGCGCCATGCCGTGCAGTTTCTGCTGTTCCGGGTCAATGCTGCTCAAGGCCCGCGTATTCTCCACCCCCAGGATGTTCAGGCGCGCATCCGCCTGCTCATAAAGCGTCTTTTCCACCGGGCTGATCCAGGCCAGTTGCTCCGGGTTACTCTCGCGCAAAATCGCTTCGGTCACGCTGTCCATGCTCATCTGGATCGTCGGCCGCCCGCCCGCCCGCACCACGCCCGCCGCCACTTCACGCAGCAACGGCTCTGAGACCGGCTGCGCCAGAATCCACACCCAGTCGCCCGGCTTCACCCGCAGCGAGTAATGCACCAGTAAATCCGCCAGTTTTTTCAATCGTGGGTCGGTCATGTCGGCAATTCCTTCAATCAGAGATGCTTAAATTCTATCACTCCCTACTTTCCACCCTCCCCCGAAACCACAATTACCAGTTACCTCTTACGCTTTTGCAAACAAAAATGTTCTCAATTTTGTCATCCCGAGTAAGCCGACGCTGCGAAGCAGCGTTCGGCCAAGCGAGGGATCGCGTCCAACGATATTCTTTCAAGATTGCTTGCTGGAAAACAGCCCCTACGCGCTCCCCTCAAACGTAGCCCCCGTTACCTGTTACTCGTTACTAATTACCAGTTACCCGTTACTCGTTTCCAGTGTTACCATGTACCCACCATGATCACCTCCCCCTCCAACTCCCGCATCAAACTCATCCGCGCCCTCAACAGCCGCGCCAAAGACCGCCGCGAAGAAGGCCTGTACGTCATCGAAGGCATCCGCCTGTGCGAAGAAGCCCTCGCCGCCCGCGCCACCCCCGACCTCGTGCTCCACACCGAAGACCTCGACCCGCGCGGCCAGGCCCTCGTGGAAGCCTTCCGCAAAGCCGGCGTACCGATTGAAACCGCCACCGAAGACGTAATGCGCGCCGCCAGCGACACCCAGACCCCTCAGGGCGTGCTCGCCATCCTGCCCATTCAGCCCCAGCCGCGCCCCACCAGTCTCGATTTCGTCCTCATCCTCGACCAGATTCGCGACCCCGGCAACCTCGGCACGCTGTTACGCAGCGCCGCCGCCGCTGGCGTCCAGGCCGCCTGGCTGCACCCCGGCAGCGCCGATGCCTACGCCCCCAAAGTGTTACGCGCTGGCATGGGCGCCCACTTCCGTCTCGCCATTGAAACCCTCGGCTACGAAGACCTGCCCAAAGCCTGCCGCGCCAACAACCTGCGCCTCGTACTGGCCGCCGCTGGTGAAGGCCAGCCCTACGACCAGGCTGACCTGCACAGCCCGCTCGCCCTTGTGGTCGGCTCGGAAGCTGAAGGCCCGGGCGCGGGCCTCACCGCCGCCGCCGATGAACGCGTCCATATCCCCATGCCCGGCGGATTTGAATCCCTCAATGCCGCCGTCGCCGGCTCGATTTTGCTCTTTGAAGTGGTGCGCCAGCGCGCCGCCCGCCAGACTTAATTACTGATTACCGGCAGCCGCCCCACCTGTGTTTTATCGTCCACCTGCTTCAGCATATACATCGCCAAATCAGCCCGGCTTAAGCGCACACCTACCCCCTGGCCCACCAGCCCCACCTGCACCGTGCCTTTGGGCGGGTCATCTGTCAGCATCGGCACTCGCACCACCGTCCATTCCCGGTCAGAAGCCGTCACCAACGCCACCGTTCGCACCATATCCTCATACACATGGCGCGATAGCCGCCGCACCAGAAAGCCAATCAGCCGGTCTGGTAGTTTGGGCACGTCGCCGGTAGCCGGCACGCCCGCCCCGGCCGAGACCACCAACCGCCGCACGCCGTGCTGCTGCATCGCCGCCAGAATGTTCTCCAGCCCGCGGCTCACTGCAAAGACAGGTTTGTTTTCAGCCGGCCCCAGTGTACTCAAGACCGCATCCGCCCCGGCTACCGCTGCCTCCACGGCGGCCCTATCCGTGAGGTCCCCGGCCACCACCCGCAATTGCGGGTGAGTGAGAGGCAGTTTCTGGGGGTTCCGAGCAAAGACAGTCACCGCATGCCCACTTTCTAGGGCCTGCTCCAACAGGTGCCGCCCGGCCCGGCCAGTTGCGCCAAAAATAGTGAGTTTCATTTCATGCTCCCGTGAAGTTGAAAAAATTATCTCCCCATCCTACTCAATCGGTATCAGAATCGCATCAACGCCGCTCACCACCCGCGACAGATACCCGGTTACGGCCCTCGTCTTTGGCCACATACAGCGCCCGGTCGGCCGCCCGTAGCACATCATCGCTGTTGTCCCCATGCGCCGGGAAAGCCGCCACCCCGGCCGAAAAGGTGTTCTGCAGACGCTGGCCCGCGTGTTCAATCATCAGCCCCGCCCAGGCCGCCCGCCATTCCTCTACCCGCCGCGCCGCCACCTCAGCCCCCACCCCCGGCAGCACCGCCAGAATTTCCTCGCCGCCATAGCGGCACACCACATCTCCGCCACGCGAAAAGCGCATCAGCAATTGGGCCAGTTGCTGTAATACCAGGTCGCCGGCATGGTGGCCGTGTTCGTCATTCAGGTTCTTAAAATGATCCAGATCCACCATCACCATACTCACCGGCTGCTGGTTGCTCACCGCCGTTTCAAAAATCGGCAGTAACGCCTCGTCCAGAAAACGCCGGTTGTGCAGCCCGGTCAGCGGATCGCGGATGGCCTGCTCGCGCAACTCCACCTGCAAGGTCTGGATTTCCTTAAACTGGCCCTGCAAACGCTGGTTCGCCTTGCGCAGTTCTTCCTCACGCAAATGCGCATCGGTGATGTCGCGCCCCACCACCAGATAACCCAGCCGGCGGCCGGCCTGGTCTTCCAGCCGGCTCAACCGCACATCAATATAACGGTCGGGGTTGCCCGACAGGCATACCACTTCCTGAGCGGTGCCCTTGCCAACAAATATCTCCAGCGCTTCCGGGAAATGAACAAAGGCCGCTTCCACCGGCTGGCCGAGCGCCTGCTGGCGTTCCACCCCCAGCATGGCCATCGCAGCCGGGTTCATATCCACCACCCGCCGCTGCAGGTCCAGCACCAGCACGCCGTCCTGCATGTTTTCCAGTACCTGGCTGCGCGCCACCGGCACCAAGTCCAGCAGCCGGTGAAAGTACAGCCCGTACAGCATCAAGATACCGGTCAGGCTGAAAGCAATTGGCGTGAGGTCCAGTTCCGGCCAGGGATTCAGCCCAAACTGAGTGATGATGCTCGCCACCCACGGCCAGATAAAGGCAATCACGATCATCCGGATTTGGGAGCGGAAGCCGGGCGGCACCTGCGCCATTTCACGTACCAGCAGCACAAACGCCACCAGCAAAAAACCATACGAATAAACCACGTTAAACCAGAACCACGGGCCACGCGTCCAGCCCAGCACCATGTAACCACCCAGTTCCATCTGCAAGAAACTTGCATGAAACCAATGGTGCAGTGGGTTACTCCACACCACCAGGAAAGTCAAAATCGGCTGAATCGCCAGCAGCGTCAGACGCCGGCGCGTCAGCCAGCCGCCCTTGCCGGTGTACTGCAAGGTAAACACCAGCAGCGCCAGCGGGATGACCACCACCCCAAAGTAGGTGGCATTCAACCAGAAAACCTGGTCAGCCTGGTCGGTGTTGATCCAGGTCAGGGCATAGGTTGCCGCCCACACCGCCGAGGCCAGCAGCAATCCGAACAACGGCCGCCCGGCGGTCGCCCGCCGCCGCCGCCACGCTACCTGGGCCGCAATCGCCGCCGCCAGCGCCGCCAGCGAAAGCCACACTGCATACGGGTGTGCCTGCATTCGGTCTTATCTACTCCCTATCGACGAAACTCGCCCGCGGGCCTCACCCGCCAGCCTGCAAACTCGAGAATTGAATGGTATCTATCGTACATCTTCGACTGCCCTTTTCCATCCCCCAATAGTACAAGTTTTGCGGGCTGCGTTTCAGGAGTCCCTGCGGCTCACCACCCGGTTGCGGCCGCCTTCTTTAGCCTGGTACAGCGCCGTATCCGCCCAATGGACAAAAGGTTCCAGGTTCGGCTCCAGCGCCCGCGCCACAAACACGCCAATGCTCACCGTCATCTGCACCGGGCCGTTGGGCGTATTCACCCGCAGCGCCGCCAGTTCGCGCCGGATACTCTCCGCAAAGTCATGCACGGCGCTTTCGGTCATCCCCGGCAGCAGCACCAGAAACTCATCCCCGCCAAAGCGCCCTAAAATCGCCGGCGGCTGAATTTTTTTCTTGAGATAATCCGCAATCGCTTTCAGGGCCTCATCGCCTGCCAGATGCCCAAAGCGGTCATTGACCTGCTTGAAGTTATCCACATCCAGCAGCAGGCAGCCCATCGGTTCCTGGGTGGTGGCCGCCTGCGTCAGGCTGTCCATCGCCCGCCGGTTGAATTCGCGCCGGGTGTAGGTCTGGGTCAGGTCGTCATGGGCGGCGATTTCAGCCAGCTCACGCTCGGCTTCATCCAGCCGCTTGATTAACTGGAACTGCAAATAGGCCAGCGGCCCGCCAATCACCAGCGGCGAGCCCAGCGTGAGCGACCAGCCCAGCCGCCCCGGTACGCTGCCCGCCAGCGCCGTAACCGCCAGCGTAATCGCCACCGAAAACGCCATCGCCACCGCCACAGCCACTGCCGTAGC
>JANJTX010000082.1 GCA_024710875.1 Anaerolineales bacterium
GTACCGAGTGCCAGAATTGGAGAACATCATGGAAATCAACCCCGGCGACCTGCCTGCCAAGGAAATCTACAAACTCATCACCGGGCTGATTGTGCCGCGCCCCATCGCCTGGGTCAGCACCATCAGCCCACAGGGCATCAATAACCTTGCCCCGTTTTCGTTTTTCAATGGCGTGTGCTCGAACCCACCCACCCTGCTGTTCTGCCCCGGCGTACGCGGGCTGGATGGCGGTGAAAAAGACACCCTTGCCAACGTGAAAGCCATTGGCGAATTTGTAGTCAACATCGTCAATGAATCCTTACTGGAGGCCATGAACATCACCGCCACCGAACTTCCACCGGATGTGGACGAATTCCAGCGCGCCGGCCTGACCGCCCTGCCCGGCACAAAAGTCCGCGCCCCGCGCGTCGCTGAAAGCCCGGTCAGTTTTGAGTGCAAAGTCTCGAATATTGTGCCGGTCGGCTCCGGTGGGAAAGGTTCGGCCTGGGTCGTGCTGGGCGAAATCATCTACATCCACGCCGCCACCGGCATCATTGACGAAAACTACTATGTGGATACCCGCGCCCTCGCCCCCGTTGGGCGGTTGGCCGGGCCGTCCTACGCCACCATCGGCGAAATCCTCACCGTGCGCCGCCTGCCGCCCGAAATCCCCTTGCCGGAAAACAAGAACTAGGCCGCTTCCAGTCCGCACAACTCGGCGCTCACCTGCCACAGCCGCCGCGCCAGTTCCGCATCCCCGGCAGCGCTGGCAACAGGCGCTTCCTGCTCGTCCCGGAAATATTTCCCCGTTACCCCCGCCACCTCCTGCGCACTCGCCAGATACAGCGAGGTCTGCGCCCCGCGCCGCCAATCGGCCAGGTCTTCCGGGCGGGTCTCTTTGCCCATGTAGGCCTGATATAGCTGGGTATTAATCACCCCCGGGTGCAGGCTGTTGGCCGTCACCGCTGTGCCCGCCAGCCGTCGCGCCAGTTCACTGGTGAATAACACATTCATCAGTTTGGTATTGGCATACACCTGGGTCGGCTTGTAGGCCCGTTGGGCGTGCAAATCCTCGAAATCCACCCGGCCATTGCTGTGCACCTGCGAGGAAACATTTACCACTCGTCCGGCCGGGCTGGCCAGTAGGGCTTCCAGCAACAAATTTGTCAGCACGAACGGCGCCAGATGATTGACCGCCAGTTGCAATTCATAGCCATCCGCGCTTTCCTGGCGCGTATGGGGAATGACCGCCGCGTTATTGACCAGCACATCCAACCGCTCAAAGCGCGTCGCAAATTCCGCCGCCAGCTCCCGCACCGCCGCCAGCGAACTGAAATCTGCAGTCAGCAACGCCACCCGGTCATTGCCGCTCAAACGTGCCACCTCGACCCGCGCCGGCTCGCCGCGCTCGGCGTTGCGGGCGGTCATCACCACCGTCGCGCCCTGCTCCGCCAGCCCCAGCGCCGTGGCAAACCCAATACCGGTATTGGCGCCCGTTACCAGACAGATTTTGTTTTCCATAAACGCACCTCAAGATTCATGAGAGCCGGCTTAATCTTTCGCGAATATACCACGCCAGCCACTTGGAGATTTGTTACAATTCCTGTACATGATGGATACCCTGCACACGCAACTCACCGAGCTATTCAAGCAGGCTGGCGCCGCCCACCACGAAGCCTTTGCCGATGTGAATGGCGCCGACCCGGATTGGCCGGGTTGGTACGCCGAGCACGTTCTGGCCGGCCTCAATCACCTGCTTCAACACTGGTTCACCGCCCCGCAACTTGCCCAGGAACTGGCGCAACTGGCAGACCGCCACCAGCGCGAAGCCGCCAACCAACCCTGGCCCGAGTTCTATGCGGCACATTTTCTACACCATTACACCCCCAATCACACCAAGGAGAAGTAAAGATGACCGTCGTCACCCAGGAACTCCCCCGCTGGGATCTAAGCAATGTCTACCCGGGGCTTGAGTCGCCGGAATATCAGGCCGGGTTTACCCGCTTGGCGCAACTGGCCGATGAGATGGAAGCCTTCGTCAAGCAAAATAAGATCGGCGAACTCCAGCCCAGCGCAGATGCGGGTGAACTCAACCGCATCCTGAGCGAATACATTGACCGTTCCAACACCGCCTACGAGCTCGCCCTTACCTTGCAGTCCTACCTGTACTCCTTCCTCACCACCGACTCATTCAATAACACCGCCCCCAAAATGATGTCCCAGCTGGAACCCGTCATGGTGCGCTTCCAGCAGCAGGACACGATCTTCACCGCCCAGGTCGGCCTGCTGGTGGATACCCTCCCCAAAATCATTGAAAAGGGCGGCAGCGCCCAGACGCACGCCTTCTACCTCAAGGAAACCGCCGAACAGTCCCGCTACCTAATGAGCCAGCCAGAAGAAGCCCTCGCCGCGGACCTCTCCTTGAGCGGCCCGGTCGCCTGGAATAAATTGCAGGGCGTAGTCACTTCCCAGCTCACCTGGGAAATCGAAACTGAAGAGGGCAAGGTTGAGCGCAAGCCGCTTACCTGGATCCTCAATCTCCGTTCCCACGGCGATGAGACCATGCGCCGCCGCGGCTACGAAGCCGAACTGGCGGCCTGGAAGTCGGTGGAAAATGTGCTGGCCGCCTGCATGAACGGCGTCAAGGGCGCCACGGTGGTCCTCAACCAGAAACGCGGCCGCGAAGATGCCCTGCACCCCAGCCTGGACATGGCCCGCATTGACCGCCCGACTCTCAACGCCATGCTCTCGGCCATGGAAGACTCCTTCCCGATGTTCCGCCGCTATTTCAAGGCCAAGGCCAAACGCCTCGGCAAGCAATCCCTGCCGTGGTGGGACCTCTTTGCCCCCATGGGCCAGGCTGACCGGACTTTCTCCTACGAAGAAGCCAGCCAGTTTGTGATTGATAACTTCGCTGCCTTCTCACCCGGTCTGGCAGACTACGCCCGCAAGGCGATTGAAAACAACTGGATTGATGTTGGCCCGCGCGAAGGCAAGCGCGCCGGCGCTTTCTGTATGGGCATCCCGGCCGTCAACGAAAGCCGTATCCTGATGAACTTTGACGGCTCGCTAGACAGCATCGGCACGCTCGCCCACGAACTCGGCCATGGCTTCCACAATGAGTGCGCCATTGGCAAGACCATGCTCCAACAGAACACCCCGATGACGATGGCCGAGACCGCCTCGATTATGTGCCAGACCATCATCACGGATGCCTCGCTGGAGAACGCCACCAGCAAGGAAGAGCAGCTTGCCATCCTCGAAAACGACCTGATTGATGCCAGCCAGGTGGTGGTGGATATCTATTCCCGCTACCTGTTTGAAAAAGAAGTCTTTGAGCGCCGCGCCGAAAGCGAGCTCTCAGCCGAAGACCTCAACGACATCATGGCGCGTGCCCAGAAAGCCACCTACGGCGATGGTCTCGACCCCGAGTATCTGCAACCTTACATGTGGACATGGAAACCGCACTACTACTATTCCAGCCTGTCCTTCTACAACTACCCCTATACCTTTGGGTTGCTGTTTGCCACCGGTCTGTACGCCATATACAAGCAGCGCGGCGCAGACTTTGTACCAGAGTACTCCGCCCTGCTCGCCAGCACCGGCGAAGACACTGCCGCGACCCTCGCCAAACGCTTCGGGATTGACATCACCGATAAGAAGTTCTGGGCCGACAGCCTCGCCATCATCGGCGAGCGGGTCGCCCGCTACGAAGCCCTGTAATCCCACTCCGCTTCGAATCAAAAGCGCCGGTCAGATTGACCGGCGCTTTTTGTATCGTGACGACTATTCACTTTTGCGCTGGCGGTACAGCTCCGGGTCAATCACGGGCAGCATTGCCTCGGCCTTCACTCGTCCGCCCAGAAAAGCCACCAGCCGCACCACCTCGGCTTCCGGTTCGGCCAGCAAGCGGTTGTAATCCATCTCCAGCGTGCGCATATGCCGCTGCTGCTTCAGCCAGGTTCGTACACTGGCAATGTGGTTCTCAAAAATCCGGCTCATCTCCGCCGCGCTCACCTTATCCGGGTCCTCGCCCCGCCGCAGCAGCATCTGTTCCTGTGAGGCAATCACCTCCGGCAGAGCGCGGCGCATCAGGATAACATCGTACTCAAAGCTGGCCGGCAGAAATTCCAGCAAAAAGGCAATCACTTTTACCGCCTTCCCTTGCGCCCGCGGTAACCAATCCGTCACTCCCTGGCGCAACTGCTTGACCGGCTCAAACTCATAATACCCCTGGGGGTTATCATCATCCGCCGTGCGCAAAGTGTCGGTCAGCGGGTCAATGCCGCCCGCCGCCAGCATCGCCATCATCAGGCTGGTACCGGAGCGCGGCAAGCCGGAAACCACCACAATCCGTTGATTGAGTTCAGTATTTGAATCCATGGCGTGATTATAGTTAGAGTGTCCGGCTTGGGCAAGTTATAATCCTGTTCTATGCTTACCTCCAACACCCCTGAAATCACCTTTGCCCTCTCCGCCGCCCGCGCCGCAGGCCTGCTGGCGCGCGCCATCCAGACCGAATTGGCCGGCGCCAGCCAGACCAAGGAAGACCGTTCGCCAGTAACCATCGCGGACTACGCCGCCCAAGCCATGGTCGCCCACCTGCTGGAAGAAGCCTTCCCCCATGACCAACTGGTTGGCGAAGAAGAGGCCACCGACCTGCCGCCCGAACTACTGGCAAAAATCGCAGCCTTCGTAGCCCGCCAGCAGCCCGATGCCGCCCCAGCCAACATCGCCGCCTGGATCGATCGCGGCCGAGCCGCCCCGCAGGGCCGCTACTGGGTGCTGGACCCCATTGACGGCACCAAGGGCTTCCTGCGTGGCGAGCAATACGCCACCGCCCTGGCCCTGATGGAAGACGGCCAGATACTGCTGGGCGTGCTGGCCTGCCCCAATCTGGAAGAGTCCGCCCGCCAGGCAATTGGTGGGGCCGGGTCGCTGGTAGTGGCCGCCCGCAACCAGGGCTCCTGGACCACCTCGCTTGAAACCCCCGGCGAGTTCACCCAATTGCGGGTTTCTAACCTGTCCAACCCATCTGGGGCGCGCCTGCTGCGTTCGGTAGAGGCCGGTCACACCAACATCGACCAGCTGGATGTGATTGCCAGCCACCTGGGTGTAACCGCCGAGCCGCAACGGCTGGACAGCCAGGCCAAGTATGCCCTATTGGCCGCCGGGGCCGGCGACCTGCTTTTTCGCCTCATCTCTGCAAAAGCCCCGGATTACAAAGAAAAAATCTGGGACCAGGCCGCTGGCGCGTTGATTTGCGAAGAAGCCGGTGGCATCATCACCGACCTGGACG
>JANJTX010000115.1 GCA_024710875.1 Anaerolineales bacterium
GAGGCGGCTGCTGGTTGTACGTTGAGCGAGGAAGAATGTGGCCTGAAGTGGGCAACCCAATACGGTTGCTTGAGTTGCCACGCCATTCCGACCTCGGTTGTCCCGCCGACGGTTGGGCCGACCTGGGTGGGGTTGGCCAACAGCACAGTCGCTCTGGCGGATGGCAGCACGGTGGTGGCAGACGCCAGTTACCTGACTAAATCGATTCTGACGCCGAACGCCGAGATTCACAGCGGCTACCAGCCGAACGTCATGCCCCAGAATTTCAGCGAGATTTTGACCGAAGACCAGATCAACCAGATTGTGGCCTTCATCCTTTCGCTGGATAACTAGGGCCATTATCAGCAGACCTGCTTTCCGGCTGTTGAATTCTGCCGATTGAGGAGAATGCAATGTTTTTGAGGACTGCACTTGTAAAGGGTCTGGTCAGCCAGGCTCTCGGGACCATCGTGGGGATGGCGCTGGTGTGGATGCTGCGCATCCTGACTGATGCTGCCCCGGCGATGGATAGCTCACACCTGGAACCGGCTTTGGTGGGCGGGGCGGTGATCGGGGCGCTGGCCTTCTTGGTGGGTGGTGGCGTGTTCAGTGACTGGTTCAAATGGACGCGCGGCGAAGAAACCGAAGACCACCAGCAACACGATGCCGGCAAGCCCGGCTGGTGGCGCTACTTCAATGTCGACTTTGACCACAAGATTATCGGCATTCAGTACGGAGTGACTTCCATTATCGTGCTGGGGCTGGGCGGCATCTTCGCGTTGCTGTTCCGCATTGAACTGGCGCAGGAAGGCATTACCTTCCTGAACAACGAAATCTTTGAGATGCTCGGCCTGGTAGGGAGTGGCCGCCTGCAGCACGCTACTGGCGCCGATTTGTATAACAGCTTCATGAGCCTGCACGGTATGGTGATGATTGCCAGCATCCTGCTGGGGGTGGGTGCGTTGAGCAACTACCTGGTGCCGTTGATGATTGGCGCCAACGATATGGCCTTCCCGCGTCTGAACGCGTTTGCCTTCTGGGTGAATGTGCCGGGCGCGTTGCTGCTGGTGGGCAGTCTGTTCTTTGGCGGCTTTGATACCGGCTGGACGGGCTACCCGCCGCTCTCGGTGCGGGCGCCGATTGGCGTGCAGTTGTTCCTGCTGGGTGTGTACTTTGTGGGTCTGTCTTCCATCTTTGGTTCGATAAACGTACTGGTAACCGTAGTTAAGATGCGGGCGCCGGGGATGAATTACTTCCGCATGCCGATTTTCGTTTGGGCGGCGGTGGCGACCGCCATCATCCAACTGACGGCCACGCAGCTGATTGGTCTCTCGTTCCAGTTGGTGATGTTCGAACGCCTGCTGGGGATGGGTTTCTTTGATGCTTCCACCGGCGGCGACCCGGTGCTGTACCAGCACCTGTTCTGGTTCTATTCGCATCCGGCGGTGTATGTCTTCATTCTGCCCGGGCTGGGCGTCATCAGCGAGTTGTTGCCGGTATTCACTCGTAAGCCGCTGTTCGGCTATAAGTGGATTGCGCTCTCCTCGCTGGGCATTGCGCTGGTGGGCTTCTTCGTGTGGGCGCACCATATGTTCACTTCCGGCATGACGGCCTACCTGCGGGTGCCGTTTATGTACGCGACCCTGCTGGTGGCAGTACCGACCGGTGTGAAATTCTTCTCGTGGGCCGGTACGTTGTGGCGCGGCCGCATCCGCCTGGATACGCCAATGCTGTTCGTTCTGGGTTCGATTGTCATCTTCCTGCTGGGCGGCGTAACGGGCCCGCCGAATGGCACGATTTCCACCGACCTGCACCTGCACGACACTTACTGGGTGGTCGGCCACTTCCATGACACCATGTTCGGCGGCTATATCTTCCCGTTCTTTGCGGCGATTTATTACTGGTTCCCAAAGATGAGCGGCAAGCGCCTGAACGAATTCTGGGGAAAAATTCACTTCTGGACGATGTTCCTGGCCTTCATGTACATGAACCTGGGTCAGATGTATGTGGGCCTGCATGGCATGCGCCGCCGCATCGCGGACTATGACCTTGGCCCGGTGGTGGAGAGTGTGCAATACGGCATTACGATTGCGGCCTTCATTATCTTCACCTCGGTTTTCATCTTCCTGATCAATGCCTGGGTGACGGTCAAGCGCGGCGAAAAGGCCGAAGGTAATATCTGGGGTTCGCGCTCGCCGGAATGGCAGATCCCCAATCCGGCCCCGCTGCACAACTACGCCCACCCGTTTGAGGTGATTGGCGAACCGTATGATTACGGCCACGGGCCGGAGTATGTCAACATGAATCCGGCACCGAAGCCGGCCGGCGAGTAACGCCGCCCACCAGGAGTAGAGATTATGGCAAAAGTTGAGAAGAAAGAATCGAGCGCGGCAGACCGGCATAAAGAAGCGCTGCGGAATGGCGTGATTGTGCTGTTCCTGCTGGCGGTGCTGACCTTTGGCGAATTCCTGATTGCCGTGATTGCCCCGCCGTGGACTTTCGTGCTGTGGATTGTGGCGATTTGGAAAGCCTTCTATGTAGTGAAGGATTACATGCACATTGGCCGGGCGTTCGGCGGCGATGAGGAGGCACACTGATGGCGCACGTGAGTAATTACCTGGCCAAGACTGCTAATAACCGGATGGCCCTGTGGCTGTTCATCCTCTCTGACTCGTTTGTGTTTGGCGGCCTGCTGGTCACCCGCTTTGTATTGTTGGGTGATGAACGCCCGGAATTGAGCCAGGGGTTGGGCCTGGCAGTTACGGCGCTGCTGTTGTTGAGCAGTTTCTTCATGAACCGCAGCGAGGTTGAAATCGCCCATGGCAACCAGAAGGGCTTTGTTCGCAACCTGACCATCACCCTGGTGTTGGGTCTGCTCTTTCTGGTGGGCGTGGTATTCGTGGAATGGCCGCTGGCGGCTTCGCATGGGCTGACTACTGACTCCAGCACAGCCGGGGCGGTCTTTTATGTGATGACTGGTTACCACGCTTTCCATGTGGTTACCGGCCTGATCTTCCTGTGGATAGTGCTGCGGCTGGCCCGCAAGGGGCACTTCAGCCAGGAAAAACACTGGCCGGTGGAAGCGGCAGCGGTGTACTGGCACTTTATTGATATCGCCTGGATTTTCTTCTACCCGGCCCTGTACCTGATGGGGACGGTGGCCGGCTAGTTTTCGGGTTTCACCAACTGGCAGAGGAGGGTTTGCAGAGCAGAATTTCTGTTGCTGCAAACCCTTCTTTTTTCAGTAGAGTAGTGAGGACACATGAATACGCGTAGGATTTTGGGGGTGGTCGGACTGGTGGCGCTGGTGGTGCTGGGGGTGTATGTGGCGGTTGAGGTGGCCGGTAGTCGCTATACATTTTTGGGGTCGGTGATTGAGCCAGCGGCTCCGGCACAAGATTTTGCTCTGCCGCGAGCGGATGGTAACGAGTACCGGCTTTCTGAGCGGCGGGGCCAGGTGGTGGTGATATTTTTTGGTTACACTTCCTGCCCGGATTACTGCCCGACCACAATGGGCGAACTGAAGCTGGTGGCCGAACAGTTGGGGGCCGAGGCGGCCGGAGTGGATTTTGTCTTTATTACGGTGGACCCGGCGCGCGATACACCCGAAGTGACCCAGGGATTTGCCGGTGGTTTCAACCCGGCCTTCATTGGATTGAGCGGCAGCGAAGAAGAACTTGCGTCGGTCTGGCAAGCCTATTTTGTGTATCGTGCCCGGCTGGGCGATGGCAGCGACCCGGGTTATCTGATGGACCACACCACCCGGGTGATTGTGGTGGATAAGGCCGGTAATTTCCGGATGACTTTCCCGTATGGGATTGGGCCAGCGGCGATTGAAAGTGACCTCCGCTACCTGTTGGGCGAGAAAGAGTAAGCGATGAAACGAGAAGAATTGCGTCCGTATGTGCGCCGATTGGCGTGGGTATT
Organism: Anaerolineales bacterium; assembly: GCA_024710875.1. Lineage (GTDB taxonomy): Bacteria > Chloroflexota > Anaerolineae > Anaerolineales > UBA11579 > SCUK01. Next base: position 3,907 of record JANJTX010000115.1, read on the forward strand.
CGTCATTTCGTTGATCGGGTCGTTTGTGGTGAGCGAAGTGGCCTTCCGACTACAACCCAATAACATTGACCGCGCCCCCCAGGTGGTGGAGATTTTGATCCCGGCGGGCACCGCCGAGCGGGTGGCCGCCGGCGAAGATGTGCCGTCTATCCCGAGCGAGATGGTGTTTGTGGTGGGGGATGTGCTGCTGGTGCGCAATGAGGATAGTGTGCCGCATGAACTTGGGCCCCTGCTGGTGCCGGCTGGTTCCAGCGCCAGCCTGCCAATGGATCAGGCAGAAAACTTCGCTATGAATTGTTCGTTTCAATCTTCGAACTATCTGGGCGTGGACGTCAAAGAGCCCACTACAATCCAGACGCGCCTGACCGGCTTGTCTTTTTCGGTGCCGCCCACCACGTTGATGCTGTTTCTCTATTCGCTGGTGGCCAAGCCGATTGTACCGGCGGGTGCGAATCGCAAAGAGGACGAATGAGCCTGGCGCGAAAATTATTCAGCCGCCAGTGGCTGCTGGCAACTCTGTTGGCACTGATAGCGGTAGGGGTGATGGTGCGCCTGGGGTTCTGGCAGCTGGACCGGTTGGCGGTGCGGCGGGAGTTTAACGCCCGGGCCACGGCCTGGGTGGATGGCCCGGAACTGACCCTGCAAGGGGCGGCGCTGGCGGAAGACCTGTACAACATGGAATACCGCCCGGTGCGAGTGCGGGGCGAATACTTGTTTGAAGCCCAGGTGGCGCTGCGCAACCAACAACTGGGAACGCAATTGGGTGTTACGCTGTTGACGCCATTGCGGATTGAAGGCAGTGATGCGTTGGTGCTGGTGGCGCGCGGTTGGATCCCGCAGGCGGATGCTGGCCGGGAGGCCTGGCCGGCTTATGACCAACCCGGGGTGCAGGAAGTGGTGGGCGTGCTGCGCCGCAGCCGGGCGGAGGCCGATTTTGGCCCCCTGCTCAACCCGACTCTGATGCCGGGTGAAGACCGGCTGCTGGAATGGGTTTCGGTGAATGTAGAGCGCATGGCAGCGGAAGGCGGCCTGCCGATGCTGACTGACGTGTATGTGCAAGCCCTGCCAGCAGGTGATCGGCCAGGGGCGGGGGAGCCCATCCCGCTGGCGCTGGATCTGGAAATCAGCGAAGGCTCACACGCCGGGTATGCCGGGCAGTGGTTTACTTTTGCAACCATCCTGTTGCTGGGCTATCCTTTTTATGTAAGCCGGGCCGAACCGAGGGAGACTGAATGACCAGCGCAGACCAGAGTGTAAACCGGGCAGCCAGCCAGCTGCGTTATTGGCTATTGTGGACGACCCTGCTGGTGTTTGTATTGATTGTATCGGGCGGGGTGGTGCGGGTGACAGGCTCGGCTTGTGCTGGGTGGCCATTGTGTGAAAGCGGGGTGCTGCCGCCACTGGATGGCCCGGGGTTGTTTGACTATCTGCACCGCCTGGCTACGGCGCTGGCGGCCCCGGTGTTGCTGCTTACCGGTTGGCAGGTCTGGCGGTGGGCGCGGCGGGTGGCCTGGTTGGCTCGGCCTTATTGGCTGGCTTTGGTGGTGGTGGGGTTGCAGGCCCTGGTGGGCGGGCAGCTAAAGAACTTGCCGCCGGAGTGGGGCTCGGCGCTGCACTTTGGGCTGGCAATTATCAGCCTGGGACTGCTCACGCTAGTTACAGTGGTTGCATTTGTGCTGCATGCCGATGAAAAGCAACCTGCCCGGTTGGCGCTGCGCAGCCCATTTGGGCGGGCGGCCGGGTTGTACCTGGCGGTTGTATTTGTGGTGCTGGTGAGCGGGGTGTGGCTTTCCGGGCAGGGGGTGGCCTGCAATGGTTGGCCGCTGTGTAATGGACAGGTTTGGCCGGGTAGTGCTGTAGAGCGGGTGGATATGCTGCACCGGCTGGCGGTGGCGTTGGCCAGCGCGTTTTCGCTGTGGTTGCTCAACCGGGCGTGGCGCACCCAGCGCAGCCAGCGGGCGATTCTATCGGCGGCTACGCTGGCAGTGATGCTGTTTTTCGCCCAGGGTTTCCTGGGCGCGATTAAAGCCACGCGCGGCTATGCAATTGACCTGCTCGGGCTGCATACGGTAACGGCGGCAGCCCTGCTGGCGGCAGCGGTGATTCTGGTGGCGTTTGCCGGGCTGTATGCCCGTACGAAAGCCGAAGAGGATGAAGAAGCCAACTGGCCGGTGGACTGGCGGGGGCGTTTCAGCGACCTGCTGGCGCTTACCAAACCGATTATCGTGGCGTTGTTGCTGGTAACAACCTATGGCGGGATGGTGATTGGCGGTAAGGCTTTCCCGGGGTTGGCACTGACTTTCTGGACGCTTTTGGGCGGGGCGCTGGCGGCCGGCGGTTCTGGAGCAGTCAATCAATATATTGACCGCGAAGTGGACCAACGCATGACGCGCACGGCCAAGCGGCCGCTGGCGGCCGGGCGCATGACCCCCGCTGAAGGCATGGCCTATGGGTTTGGCCTGCTGGTGATTGCCTTTTACCTGCTGGCCGGGTTTGTCAACCTGTTGGCGGCGCTGTTGAGCCTGTTCGGGATGTTGTACTACGTTGTGCTGTACAGCATTTATCTCAAGAAGGCTACGGTTCAGAACATCGTGATTGGCGGCGGGGCGGGAGCCGTGCCGCCGCTGGTGGGCTGGGCGGCCACTACCGGCGGGCTGGATGTGCCGGCGTTACTCCTGTTTGCGATTATCTTTATGTGGACGCCGCCGCATTTCTGGGCGCTGGCGATTGTGCGCCAGAAGGACTACGCCGAGGCGGGTATTCCGATGCTGCCAGTGGTGCGGGGCGAGATGGAAACCCGTAAGCAGGTGCTGATTTATACGCTGGAGCTGGTGGCGCTGACGCTGCTGATGTGGGTTTTCCGGTTTGCCGGGCCGTTCTACCTGGTGTGTGCCATCGGGCTGGGCGGGTACCTGATTTATGCCGCCTGGCGGGTGTGGCGGGTGGGCGGCAACAAGGTCGCCTGGCACATGTACCGCTATTCCAGCATGTACCTGGCGTTTCTGTTCCTGGCGCTGATGGTGGATGCGGTGCTCTAACAATCGCTTGGAATGGCTTAGAATAGAGCCGTCGCAAGTGCGACGGCTCTATGTATTTACACAACTTCGATCTTGGTGCCCAGACCGGCTCGGTGCCACTGGTTGGCCTCGATGGTGGGCGTCATCCAGCGGTAGAGCCACTTGGCTTCATCAATGCGCATATTGATACAGCCCTTGCTCATTTCGTTGCCGTAGTTATCATGCCAGTACGTGCCGTGAAAGGCCACGCCAGTATCCACAAAGAAGGCGACCCAGGGCACGCCGGGGAGTTCGTAGGCCAGCACATCACCCGTCAGGCGGCCATCGCCCATGTGGCGCACAGGCGTTTTGAGATGGACGTTGAAGGTGCCGCGCGGCGTGGCAGAGGGGATGCCACCTACGCCTTCCGAACCGGGGATACCGGTAGAGATTTCGGTGTGCAGGACGATTTCATCGCCCTCGTAGGCGGTCAGGGATTGACGTTTGATGCTGATTTTTACCCGTTTTTCATGGGGGGGGACATCCGGGGATAGCGGGGTGATTTCAGAGGCATCAATGAAGCGCGCATGCCGGGCGGAAATCCAGTAGGGCAGCTTGAGGAGGTCGTCGGTGATTTCGTACCAGAGTTCATTGTCTGGCCCACGGTCAATGGCGGTTACCCAGTGGGTCGAGCCGTAGTACAGGCGGTAAAGGTTCTCCCAGCCGTAGAATTTAGTGTGGCGCATGGATTGCGTGCCGGGCACGCTGATTTCCACCAACTGGCCGCCTTCCGGAATAGTGTAGTTGGGGGTTTGTGGCAGGCAATCTACCGGTTGCAGATAGGCCGTGTGTATGTAACCTTCGGCGATGCGATACCAGCGTGGGTTGAATTGCGGGCCATAGGGCGAGACCAGGCGCTCGTCAATACGCAGCATCGAATCTTTAAGGAAGGTGGTTACGGTGTTGCTCTCATAGGTTGGCTCGCTATAAACTCTGACCTCTGGCACGCCGACCCGAACGATGCCGAGGGGGTGGGGTTGGTCAAACAGGCTGAAGTCAAAGACCTCATCCGTATATAGGCGCGGGCGGAAGGCGAGGGCGCCGAGGGTGAGTCCGCTCAGCTTGAGAAATTCACGACGATTTAGCGAAGATTTCATATCGATATTGTACCTGCCTTGAATTCTGTTCTGGCCAATAATATACAGACGAAAACAGGCGGCCAAGTCTTACGCTGGCCGCCTGTTGGTGGGTAAGGGCGAGGGCGAGTTATACGGCCGGCGGCACAACCAATTGCTGATTCTGCACCGACTGGGCATGGGCCTGCCCCATCAGGTGAGCATAGACAGCCAGGCCAAATGGCATGGTGACGAGGGTGCCGATGCCGCACAGCAATACGCCCAGACTTCCGATGAAGTTGGCGATGAAGCTGCCGCCAATGGCCGCTATCAGATAGCCGCCAATGTTGGCGCGCACATAGCGCAGGGCGGTGTTGGGGCGCAACAGTTCGCCGAATGAGCGATTTTCAGCCACCAGGCCAAAGAGCGGCAGCAGGATCGCGGCAATGGCCAGCGAGTAGCCCAAAATGAAGAGCGAGAAACAAATGGTGCCGAGGGTGATGAGGGTGGCGCCGGTGTTGCTGTCCAGGTTCTCGGCGGCGAGAATGGTGAAGGGCGTGAAACAGATGGTGACCAGAATGACCGGCAACATCCACACCAGGCTGACGCCGATGATTTTCAGCCCATCCATGAAATAACCGCCGATGTTGTCCCAGTCTGGCAGGGGGTCCGGGTTGTTGCTGGAGACGCGCCGGATGATTTCGACCATCCAGCCGGTAACGGCCGGGAGGGTAATGCCAAGGACTGTGAGCAGGCCGCCGATGATGATTTTTTTGAACCATTGCTTGTCATTGGTGATGAAAGAAAATGCTTTGCCGAAATCCATTGAATTGCTCCTTGATGTAAGTGATGAAATGTACAAATTCAGTATAGCATAAGGGGCAGTGGGCTGCAATTGAATGACGCGCGCGACCGGGCGGTGTTCCTTCTGCCACAGTAATCTGAAATCCGTTGTCTGAACGACCGGACTCGTCAGTACTGCTGCGTTTGTGGGGTGGCGGGTTTGATATAATGCCCAAGTCACAGCCCGGCGGGGAAGTGTTCCGTCGGCGCTTAGGGGCGACTGGAGTGCAATGCGCTCCCCAGTCGTTTTTATTGTCTGGACTATGGTGGTGTGGCTCCTCCCATGCTGAATGAACTGTTGCCTGACCTGGATATCCTGACTGGCCTGCGGGCCACGGCTTTACTGGCGGGCTTGGGGATGCTGGCGGCGTGGTGGGGTGGCTACCGCCTGCTGCAAAGCGCCCGCAAGCTGCCCTATTTCCGCCTGCGGCGCAACCGGCTGATGGCTGGCTGGCGGTTGTTGGGTTTTGGCTTTGTACTGGGGCTGGTGGCGCTGGGGCTGGCTTTCTTTGGCGAGCCCGCGGCCTACCGGGTGTTTACACTGACCGCCACGCCTTCCATTACGCCATTGCCCACCGAGCGGCCGAGCGCCACCGTTTCACCGACGATTACGCTTTCGCCGACGATTACGAATACACCCTCTGAATCCGAAACGCCAACCGTCACGCCGACGGCCTATATCCCACTGGCGGTGGAAG
>JANJTX010000149.1 GCA_024710875.1 Anaerolineales bacterium
GGTTTGTGCTGGCGACGCTCTACTGCGTTTTCTGGGTCGTGGGCGTGGTCTGGGCGCAGTGGCTGGTGGGGCTGCTGGAAGAAAACCTGTTTGGTGAAATCATCAACCCGTTTCTGGTGGGGGCGAGCGCCGGTATGCAGGGCCTGCCGTGGCTGCAACGCCTGCTGGTGGGCGAGTATGGCCTGTGGACGCTGGGCGTGACCTATGCGGTGGCCTTGATTTTGCCGATTGTGACGACCTTTTTCATCGCCTTTGGCGCATTGGAAGACTCGGGTTATCTGCCGCGCCTGGCGGTGTTGAGCAACCGCGCCTTTACCGCCCTCGGCCTGAATGGCAAAGCCGTCCTGCCGATGGTGTTGGGGCTGGGCTGTGTGACGATGGCGACAGTTACGACGCGCACGCTCGAAAGCAAACGCGAACGGCTGCTGGTTACCCTGCTGCTGGCGCTGGCGATTCCGTGCTCGGCGCAACTGGGGGTGATGATGGGGCTGCTGGCGAGCGTATCGCTGGGGGCGTCGCTAATCTGGGTTGGGGCGGTGCTGGCGGTATTGCTGGTGGTCGGCTGGCTGGCGGCACGCGTCATGCCGGGTGAACGCCAGCCGCTGGTGCTGGAACTGCCGCCCCTGCGCTGGCCATTGTTCTCGGCCATTCTGGTCAAGACCCTGGCGCGCCTGGAATGGTACATGAAAGAAGTGCTGCCGATGTTCCTGCTCGGCGCACTGGCGATGTTCCTGCTGGATGAAAGCGGTGGGCTGGCGTGGCTGATTACCGCCGCCGAGCCGCTGACGGTGAACTGGCTGGGCCTGCCGGCCGCCGCCGCGCCGGCGTTTGTGCTGGGCTTCATGCGGCGCGATTTCGGGGCAACCGGCTTCTTCCTGCTCAATGCCGCCGGGGCGCTGACCCCCGCCCAGACCGTGGTTTCGATGGTGACGATTACGCTGTTCATCCCGTGCGTGGCAAGCATCATGATTATCGCCAAGGAGCATGGTTGGCGGGCGGCGCTGGGCATGGTGGCGTTTATTTTCCCGCTGGCGTTTCTGGTGGGCGGGCTGCTGCACCGGCTGCTGGCGCTGGTTGGATTTGGAGGCGGATGATGATGAACCACACCTGCCCGCTGTGCGGGCATCAGTACAACGAGGGCGCCGCCAGCCATTGCGCCGCCTGCCCGTTGAATGGCGGCTGCACGATGTTGTGCTGCCCGAACTGCGGCTACCAGCAGCCCGACCCACAAGAGTCGCGGCTGGGGCGCTGGGCCAGCGGTTGGCTGAAGCGGCGCAAGGCGCGCCAGGTGGGCTGTGAAGAAGTGGGCGCCTGCACCCTGGCAGAGTGCCGGCCGGGCGAACCGGCCTGCGTGCGCGGCTTTCACCCCGATTTAAGTCAGGCGCGCCAACGCGCCCTGCATGCCCACGGGTTGGGGCCGGGGCGGCTGGTGCAGGTGCTGCACCAGCGGCCGGTCACAATTGTGCAGATTGGAGCCGCCGAACTGGCGCTGGAGGGCGATCTAGCGGCGTTGATTGAGGTCGAACGCGGGACGGCGGATGAATCCTAAAGCGGGCAGATGGCCAGCATTTCGCCGCCGTACTCTTCCTTGATGCCCTGCTCGACGAAGCCCACGCTGGCGTACAGGGCGCGAGCGGCTTCATTGGTCGGCACATAGGTAAGACCGACCTGCTTCCAGCGGTTTTCAGCCCGCCAGCCCTCAAAGGCCGCCAGTAACGCCGCCCGGCCATAGCCCTTGCGCTGGTGGGCGGCGCCAATCATGAAGCGCATGATGATTTTCATCTCCGGCCCGACATCATCGTCTTCGATGGTCATCATGAAACCGACCATCGTGTCGCCGTCATAGATGCCCAACGGCTGGGCGCGGAATTGCGGTTCGTAGTGCGCCTGCACCAGCGATTTGCAATTGCTGGCCACGAAGTTTTCCTGGCCGGGGGCGACCTCCAGCTTGACGGCCGCCACATAGTTTTCAGTCGTGATGGGTTTGAAAGTAATCATTGCATGCTCCTCAATTTGGGCTTTCCCGATTTTACAATAGCAACCCGCCCCCGCCCCACTGGATGTGCGAATGTCAAGGTTAAGGATTTGTAATCGCAGGCCGGGCGGCGCAGGAATCATGGTAGATTTGTCTATACAACTGGCGTTTTCAGGAGAAAACCGATGGTCAAGCAGAGTTTTATCAAATCGCGCAAAATGTACCAACTCACGTTTGAAGTGCCGCCCGCTGAACTGCCGCAGGGGGAGGTCAAATCGCTGGCGGTGGCGGGTACATTTAACAAATGGAGTCGCACGGCCGCGCCGTTTAAAAAATTGAAGACCGGGGTCTATAAGGCCGTGGTGGAACTGGGCGAGCCGGGGGTGCATCACTATCGCTACCTGCTGAATGGCGAAACCTGGCTCAATGACTGGCACGCCGAGGGCTATGCGCCCGGCGAGCACGGCGCCGATAACTGCGTGGTGACGGTGGGCGGGTAAGGCGGCGCAGGGAGGGAGTTGAGCCAGGGCGGGCTGTGGTATCCTTGTTCCGTTAAATTCACTTTGCATTTGGAGAGTCATGCCCAGCCCTCGCGACCACCAGCCCGTACGCGTGCGTTTTGCCCCCTCCCCCACCGGTTTGCTGCACCTGGGCGGGGCGCGCACCGCCATGTACAACTATCTGCTGGCGCGCCAGACCGGCGGCCAGTTCATCCTGCGCATTGAAGACACCGACCAGAAACGCTACGACCCGACCGCCGAGCAGGACATCATTGATAGCCTGCACTGGCTCGGCCTGCAATGGGATGAAGGGCCGGATGTCGGCGGGCCGCACGGGCCGTACCGCCAATCGGAGCGCAAGGCGCTGTATCAGCCGCTGGCCGCTCAACTTATTGAAAACGGGCAAGCCTTCTACTGCTTTTGCAGCCGCGAAGAACTGGAAGCCAGCCGCAACGAGCAGAAAGCCCGCGGGGTACAAGCGCGCTACGCCGGGCCGTGCCGCGACCTCTCGCCCGAAGAAGCGCAGGCGCGCGTAGCAGCCGGAGCCGAGCATGTCATTCGCTTCAAGATGCCGCGCGAAGGCAGCATTACCGTCACTGACCGGCTGCGGGGCGACATCACCTTCGAAAACCGCAACCTTGATGACTCGGTAATTGTGAAGTCCGACGGGCTGCCGGTCTACCACCTGGCGGCGATGGCCGATGACTACCTGATGAAGATTACGCATGTCTTTCGCGGCGAAGAGTGGCTGCCCTCGCTGCCGCTGCACGCTCACATCTACCGCGCCTTTGGCTGGACGGAGCCGGAATGGGTGCATCTCTCGCTGTTCCTGAAGCCGAGCGGCAAGGGTAAGATGAGCAAGCGCGAAACCGAGGCGATGCGCCTGACCGGGCAGACGATTTTCGTGAAAGAGATGGGCGCGCTGGGCTTCCTGCCCGAAGGCGTGCTCAACTGGGTCGCCCTGATGGGCTGGTCTTACGACGACTCGACTGAATTTTTCACCCTTGAGGACCTGGTCAGCAAATTCACGATTGACCGGTTGAACCCCTCCAATGCGGCGATTGACTTCAAGAAGCTGGACCATTTCAACAGCCTGCATCTGCGCGCCCTGCCGCCCGAAGAACTGGCGCGGCGCTGCATGCCGTTTCTGGTCGCCGCCGGCCTGCCCGCCGATCTGGAGACCGTGACCCGCATTGCGCCCATTATCCGCGAACGCATGGTGACGCTCGACGAAGCGCCAGACTGGATGGCCTTCTTCTTCAAGGACAAGGTCGAACCTGCGCCGGAAAGCCTGATTGCCAAAGACCTGACGGCGGCCGAATCGCGCGCCGCCCTGGCGCGTGCCACCGCCGAACTGGAAGCCCTGCCGGAGTGGACCCACACGGCGATGGAAGAAAAACTGCGCGCCCTGGTAGAAGAACTGGGCCTGAAAGCCGGGCAACTGTTCGGGCTGGTGCGCAATGCCACCGCCGCCCAACCGGTCAGCCCGCCGCTGTTTGAGAGCATGGAAATCCTCGGGCGGGAGGTTACCCTGGCGCGGCTGAAGTATGCGTTGGGGCTGCTCGAAACGCTGACTTAATCTAATCCAACCGGGGTACTCCTTCCATTGAGCCAAACACCATGACCGAAAACACCGCACCCAAATCCTTCATCCATGAAATCGTGGAAAACGACCTCGCCAGCGGCAAATACGGCGGGCGGGTGCACACCCGCTTCCCGCCGGAGCCGAACGGCTATCTGCACATCGGGCACGCCAAGAGCGTCTGCTTGAATTTCGGGCTGGCGCAGCAGTACGGCGGCAAAACCAACCTGCGCTTTGATGACACCAACCCGACCAAAGAAGAGCAGGAGTACATTGACGCCATCAAGGAAGATGTGCGCTGGCTGGGCTTTGAGTGGGATGCCGAGTTGTACGCTTCGGATTATTTTGACCAGCTGTATGACTGGGCGGTCGTCTTGATTAATAAGGGGCTGGCCTATGTGGACGACTTGAGCCCGGACGAAATCCGCGAATACCGCGGCTCGCTGACCCAGCCGGGCAAAAACAGCCCCTGGCGCGAACGCAGCGCCGCCGAAAACCTCGACCTGTTCGAGCGCATGAAAGCCGGCGAGTTTGACGAAGGCAGCCGCGTGCTGCGCGCCAAAATCGACATGGCTTCGCCCATCATCAACCTGCGCGACCCGGTGCTGTACCGCATCCTCAAGGCCAGCCACCCGCGCACCGGCGACAAGTGGTGCATCTACCCGACCTATGACTGGGCCCACGGCCAGAGCGACAGCATCGAGGGTATCACCCACTCTATCTGTACCCTGGAGTTTGTCAACCACCGCCCGCTGTACGAGTGGTGCTTGAAGTCCCTCGACATTTACGCCCCCCAGCAAATTGAGTTCGCCCGGCTGGATTTGAGCCACACCGTGATGAGCAAACGCAAATTGCTGAGGCTGGTGAACGAGGGGCACGTCAGCGGTTGGGATGACCCGCGTATGCCGACCCTTTCCGGGTTGCGGCGGCGCGGCGTGCGGCCGGAAGCCCTGCGCGCCTTTGCCGAGACGATTGGCGTGGCCAAGACCAACAGCACAATTGACTACGCCCTGTTTGAGCACACCCTGCGCGCCGACCTCGAGCCGATTGCGCCGCGCGCCATGGCCGTCCTGCGGCCGCTGAAAGTGGTGATTGAGAACCTCGCCGCTGACCAGACCGAGTGGTTCGAGGTGGACTATTACCGCCACGATGAAACAAAGGAAGAAACCCGGCGCGTGCCGCTGACGCGCGAGATTTACATCGAGCAGGACGACTTCATGGCCGAGCCGCTACCCAAGTATTTCCGGCTGGCGCCGGGGCAGGAAGTGCGCCTGATGCACGCCTGCCTGATTACCTGCACCGGCTTCGAGACGGATGCCGACGGCAATGTCACCGAAGTGCGCTGTACCTACGACCCGGCCACGCTGGGCGGAGCCGCGCCGGACGGGCGCAAGGTCAAGGGCACAATCCACTGGGTCTCCGCCAGCGCGGGGGCGCAGGCCGCCGTGCGGCTGTACAGCCCGCTGCTGCGTACCGAGAACGACGACCCGGACGCGCCGGATACGGACGATTTCATCGCCGGCCTGAACCCGGACTCATTCGAGACGCTGACGGCGGTAGTGGAGCCGGCTCTGCTTCAGGCCGCCGCCGGGGCGCGCTTCCAGTTTGTGCGCAACGGCTATTTCTACGCCGACCCCGTGGAGAGCAAACCCGGCCAGCCGGTCTTCAACCGGATTGTGGGGCTCAAGGATAGCTGGGCGAAGCAGCAGCCCAAATAGACAAAGCGGTGATTAAGGTCTTCTTCCCAGCCTGCATTCTGGAAAGAGAAGCGAGGTCAGGATTCCGGAGTTGGCTTCGCCAACTCTTGCGCTCGAAATGACAATCTAAAGATGAAAAACCGGGACGGTGAAAGCCGCCCCGGTTTTTTTGTTGGGTGGTCAGGGGTTGAGTTGATAAATCTGGGCGTATTCCACGCCGCGGATGACGACCCGGTGAATCGGCTCCATCGTTTCAAGGACATCCAGCAGGGTGGGGCCGGAGCGCCGCTGCCAGGTGTGGGTGTAGGTAACGATGTAGTCGGCGGCGAGGGCGATTTCCAGGTCTTCGGGCGTGAGGGCATGGATGCGAATTTCGGTGGCGACGCCGTGAAAGTGATAGTTAAACGTGTTGGCATACCACACGACCACCGCCTTCTCTTCGATGCCGGGAATCTGGTTGAGGTAGCGGGCGGCTTCGTCCAGCCCTTCGCCCCAGCCAATCATCAGCACTTCGGGGGCTTTTTGCGGCCCGCCCATCAGCGGGTTGTAGTAGTTGATGTAATAGGGGGCGGTCTGAATGAGCGGCAAGACCTGCAAGGCCAGCAGCACCAGCGCCGCGCCCAGCGCGGCGGCGCGGGATTTCAGACGCGGCCAGCGGCCCGCCAGCCAGAAGAACAGCGCCAGCCAGCCGAGGGCCGCCAGCAGCGCCAACGGCAGGTGGGCGGGAACAAGGTAGCGGTCGAATTTCTTAACCGAGAAATTGAGCGCAAAGACGTAGTAGGCCGGGTAGGTGGTCAGCAGCAGGGCCAGGCCGCGCCAGGCGGCCGGCAGGGCGCGGCGGGCGGCAAACAGGGCAGCCAGCGCCAGTCCAATCAGCACCACCGGCGTGGTGCGCCAGAGATAGGTGAGCGGATAGTAATACCAGATTTGTGGGCCAATCGCCCCATCCGGGTAGACGCGGCCATTGAAGAAGACGGTCGAGAGATGGTCGCCCACGCTCGATTCGGTCGTGAAGCGGAACAGGCGGCCGAGCACTTCCAGCGGGTTGACCCACAGGGCGGGGTAGAACAGGAACAGGGTGGCGATGGCCGCCAGCCCCCAGAGGGCAAGGTGCAGGCTGACGCGGCCGAGGCGCGCCGCCAGCGGCTGGCCGGGTTGGGGGTGGCGCAGCGGCAGCAGGGCCATCAGCCCGATAAAGGGGATGAGGATGGCGGCCGGGGTTTTGGAGAGCAGGCCCACGCCGGCGAACCCGCCGGAGAGCAGCAGGTGCGGCCAGCCGCCGCCGCGCTGCCAGACGAAAAACGCCAGCAGCGAGAGCAGCAGGCCTTCGGCAAGGAAAAGTTCCGAGTGGACGAGGCGCGAGTAGGTGAAGATGGTCGGCTCAAAGGCCAGCAGCAGGCTGGCAAAGGCCGCCGGAGCCGGGCCGAGGAGATGGCGCAGATACAGGAATAGGGCGAGGAAGAAGACCGTGTGGAAAAGGATGGTGGTCAGGCGTTCGGCGGCCAGCAGGGCCAGCGGACTCTGGGCCTGGCGCAGCAGCAGGTTGCGGAAGTGGCCGTCCGAGATGTCGGCCGAGCCGAGGTCGCGGAACTCGGGGAATTCAAGCAGGAAGCCGGCTGCCCCCGACCACTGGTAGGTGACGCCCGGGTGGTTACCGACTTCGGAGGCGGCCCACTGGCGGTTGGCGAGGGCGTAGTAGAACTGGCCGCCCTGCTTGGCGAACATGGGCTCATCGGCGGTGACGTATTGGCCGAGGTAGGGCAGGCGCGGCAGGAGGTAGAGCGCCGCCAGCAGAACCAGCAGCAGCAGGCTGCGCAGGGGTTGGGAGGAGGTGAGTTTGGCGAGGGTCATATGGTTGTGGGGGTATTCTATGCCGGATTGGCTTTCATTGCCAGAGGCGGGGCAGGAGTACCGCGAATCGTGAACAGAGAATAGAGATTTGAAAAAGCCATGTCCCGCCCATCCCGTCTAATGGGGGAGGCCCCGCTTGTCATTGCCCGAAGGGCGAAGCCCGACGAAGCAATCTGGCATTCTGCGCGCGAGAGTGCTTCGTCAGGCTTACCATGACAACCGTTTTACAATTCCCTGCCCGCTGCCATCCCGCCGCCCGCCGCGTGCTAGAATCTATCCGGGGGCAACGCCAACGCCTTTGCCATCCCGGCTCACCACTCTCTGCTCACGCCTTTCGAGTATGACACCCACCCCCCCCCGGCTATGACACCCCTGTAACAAACCATGCCCCGATATGACACCGGTATGACACCCTTATTACACCTCTACCACAACCCTATGACAATTCCCGCCAGGGGGGTGTCGCGCGGTCATATCTTTTGTCATAGCCCCTGTCAGGGACATACGCCGCCCCTCCCCCGCCCGTCAGGGACGTGGGCAGGACATCCGAGGGACATCCAAAGTACATACAAAGGACGTGCCAAGACG
>JANJTX010000030.1 GCA_024710875.1 Anaerolineales bacterium
GTGGTGAAGCCCTTGAGCGGCAGGGCCAGCACGATGGAATCGTTGAACGAAAACATCACCAGCAGGAAAATCGGCAGGTAGAGGAACCCGGCCAGCAGCAGGTAATAGCCCCATCCGACGGCCCGCCCCAGCCTACCCATAGGCGCCGACCTCGGTGATGTTCACGAAGCGGTTGAAAATCAGCACCGCCACCAGCGTGACCGCCAGCAGCACCATGCTCAACAGCGAGCCCATCGGCCAGTTGAGGGCGCGCACAAACTGGTCCTGAATCAGGTTGCCATACATGATGCCATCCACCCCGCCCACCAGGGCGGGCGTGACCCACTCGCCGATGGTGGGGATGAAGACAAAGAAGAAGGCCGCCAGCACGCCGGGAAAGCTCAATGGCAGGGTAATGCGCAGGAAGCTCTCCCAGGGCTTGGCGCCCAGGTCGCTGGCGGCATCCAGCAGGGGCTGCTGAATGCGCTCGAGGGCCGAGAAAATCGGCAGGGCGGCGAAGGGCGTCCAGACGTACACCAGCGTAATCAGCACCGCCGTGCGGCTGTAGAGGAAAATCGGCACGCCTTCCTGTATCCAGCCCAGTTCGAGCAGGGCGTAGTTCAGCACGCCGTTGGAACCGAGGATGAGTTTCCAGGCTAGGATGCGCAGCAGGTAGCTGGTCCAGGCCGGCAGAATCAGCAGGGTGAGCAGACCGAGGCGGTAGCGGCCGGCCGAGAAAGCCAGCAGGTAGGCCACCGGGTAGGCCAGCACAATCGCCAGCAGGCTGGTCTGCAACGCCAGCCCGGCCGAGGAGCCCAGCAGTTTGAGAAAGCCGGGGCTGGCGGCGAGCTGCTCGAAGTTGGACCAGGTGAACTGGCGGCTGGCCGCGCCAAAAGTGCCCTCGCGCCAGGCGTAAGTCGCCATGATGGCCAGCGGCACAAAGAACAGGCCGAACAGAATCGCCGCCGGCGGGGAGAGGAGAATCCCCAGCCGGCGGGCGGTACTTCTGCTATTCATGCGTGGCGTTTAACCAGATGCGGCTACTCGCCAGCTTTGACTTCGGTCCAGATGCGGGCAAACAGTTCGCGCTGTTCTTCGGTCAGCGACTGATAGAACACGGTGTCCGCCAGCACGGCCGGGTCGTCCATGTCCATCAGCTCCACGAAGTATTCATCCAGCAGCGGCTGGGCGGCGGCATTCGCCACGCCGTAGTAGTAGGCGTTGCCCATGTTGGCCATCGATTCAGGGGCCATGACGGCGTTCAGGTAGTCGTAGGCCAGGTCCACATTGGCGGAGTTGGCCGAGATGCCAAAGCCGCACACCCACCCCAGGCGTCCTTCGGCCGGGTCAAGGTATTCGACTTCATAGCCTTCATCGTAGAGGGCGGCGTAGGCATCGTTCCAGGCCTGCCCGGCCAGCCACACATCGCCCTGCGCCACCAACTGGTTGATTTCGGTGTAGTCGGTCCAGTAGGTCAGCAGGTTGGGCTTGAGTTCCAGCAGTTTTTGCTTGATTTGCTCGACCTGCTCCGGCGTGGCGTTGTAGGGGTCAATCCCCAGCACGCTGGCGGCCATCACAAAGTTGGATTCGCCCGAGTCAAAGACCGAGACATGCCCGGCGTACTGCGGGTCCCACAGGTCGGCCCAGGAGTCGGGCACTTCTTCGACCAGATCGGTGCGCACCAGAATGGACTCATAGCCCCATTCCCACGGCACGAAGTACTGCTGGCCGTCAAATTCGCCTTCGTCCGCCAGATTCGGGTAGACGTCGTTCCAGTAGGTCAGGCGGCTCAAATCCAGCGGCTGCACCAACCCGGCATCCACATAGCTACGCCAGTAGGAGGAACACGGGTGTACGAGGTCAAACTCGAAACCGCTCTGGGCTTTGGAGAAGGCTTCGGTATCCTCGGCAAAGAAGGAATACTGGGGCGCAATCTCCGGGTGCTGGGCGGCAAACGGCTCCCAGAATTCGGGCAGTTCGTAGCCGGACCATTCCAGCAGGATCAGCTCGGTATTGGCGGCGGCGGGGGCCCCGCAGCCGGCCAGCGCCAGCGACAACACCAACAGGCCCAACAACAACGCTTGCATCTTCTTCATCTTTCGCTCCTTGGTTTGAAAAGTCGGGTGGCTCAAAACCGAAAACTGCAAGCGCCTGGCCGGACCGCGACCACACACTTACAGTTTCTCATTGGCGAACCCGCGGCACAGAAGCCGGAATCCGCGCGGGCTATTCAGTTTGGATAATGTACGCTTATTGTAAAAGATGCTCGCGCAATGTCAATGAATTTGGGCTTCGAATTTCGCCACCAACAGCCTCAGTTTTCACATTGATTCAGATGTGCATAATGTAGCTGCCAGACCTCAAACCAATCTTCAAAAAAAGCCTGACCCTGCGCCAGCGGCACAAGATACTTCACCGTCTGGCAGTAATAGTCCACCTGCCGTTGCGTATCTGGCAATTCGTACAATTTCTGGGTATTGCTGATGCGATCACATAGCTTGACCTGCAATACCTCTCGGGGTGCCTGCTTTAAATCCAGCAGATATTTTTCTTTGGCCCTGACCTTGCCCAGAATGTCAATATCCTTAATCGTCACCCAGTCCACAATCCTGGCCACCTCGCCCCCAAACTTGTCCTCAATTTCGGCAATCGGGTGGCCGGTATCTTCGACCACATCATGCAGCAGGGCCGCCAACATCGCTGCCCGCTCCCGAATGCCCGCCCCGTCTGTCAGGACTTCCAGCACTTGCAGGAGGTGCATCCAGTAGGGTTCGCCATTGGGACGCATCTGGTCTTTATGACACAGCTCGGCGTAGCGAAAGGCCTGCTCCAGTTCCTGCCACACCGCAGACTCCAGCGAGGCTTGCAGGCCGGATTCTACATCCAGCCAGCTTTTCCAGCCGTCAAAGACCTGCACTTACAGCCCTTCGCCGAAGCACAGCGTATATTGCCCCTGCGCAAAGCTATCCAGATTGGCGCCGGCGGCGGCCATCTCGGGACTGGCCATAGCGGCTTTGAGAGCGTCCTTGTCGGCAAAGCTCATCGTGACCACCATGTAGGGGGCGCGGTTGCCAACGACGACGCGGGTGAGTTTGACCGCTTGCATATCCAGCAGGCCGGGCACCTGCTTAATCAGCGGTACGTGGGTTTCAAAATAGGCGGTGTCAAAGGCTTCGGGGTCTTGCGGGGCGGCGTAAATCGCAACCAGTTTCATCGGTTTCTCTCCTATAGCGGTTTGAATTGCTCAAAGGGCTGTTGGCAGTTGTTGCACACATATATCATGCGGCAGGGGGTCGTGCCAAAGGAATTTTTCAGGGTGGTGTTGAATGAATCGCAGTACGGGCAGGAAATGGGGGCATCCAGCACGGCGATGAAGTCGCCGCCATGCAGATGTGGCGGGGCCAGGCCGACTGACTTCAGCTTGGCGCGGGCGGCGTCCGATATCCAGTCCGAACTCCAGGGCGGGTCGAGCGTCTTTTCGACGGTGGCTTCCAGCCCCAGTTCAGCCAGCCGCACCCGGATGTGCTCCTCCATCACTTCCAGAGCCGGGCAGCCAGAGAAGGTCGGCGTCATGGTCACGAGCACCTGCTGCCCTTGCAGCGCCACGGCGCGGATGATACCCATCTGCACCAGCGACACGACCGGGATTTCGGGGTCCATGACTTCATCCAGCGCAGCCCAGACTTCCTGTTCGGTTACGGCCAGTTTTTCCATCGGGTTACCAGCGCGCCTGCGGGTTGGCGCGCGCCAGCATCTGCATTTCGCTCAACAGCCCCATCAGGTGCTCGGTCTGCTGGCTGCGCGGCCGCGTAACAGGGATGAACTTCTCCGGGGCGCGCAAATCGGCGGCAGCGAGAGCGGCTTCGATGGCCGCCCACCAGCCGGCTTCCAGCCCGGCGGTCTCCGGCGCAATTCCGGCGGCCACCAGCGGCGCTTCGCCCGGCAGTGGGAGGAACATTTGGGCGGTGTACGGCCAGAGTTGGGTCAGGGCGGCCTGCATGCGGGCGTGGCTTTCTTCGGTGCCGCGCCCCAACCGCGGCAGCCAGGCTTTGCCGTGGCGCACATGGTAGAGTTCTTCGTTATAAATTTTGGCGGCCGCTTCGGCCAGCGGGGCATAGCCGGAGGACTTCAGGCCTTCCAGCCGCAGCACTTCCAGCACGTCAAAGAAATAGCGGCGCAGCAGGGTAAAAGCCCAGTCGCCACGCGGCAGGGTCACGAGTTGTACGCAGCGCCATTCGGCGGCATCCCGGAAATAGGCCAGATGGTCAGGAAAACGCCCCCGGTCTTCGCTTAATAGTTCGGCGGCCAGTTCGTACCAGGTGCGGGCATGGCCGAGTTCATCCACCGCCAGGTTGGCAAAGGCGATGTCCTCTTCCAGAATCGGGGCGTGGCCGCACCATTCGGCATCCCGCTGGGCCAGCACCAGTTCGTCATCCCCCAGGGCGGTCAGATATTCGGCCAGGCTGGCGTTCAGTTTGCTATCCACGTTTACCGCCTGCCTGCTTCTTATTTCGAATTTCACGCATCAGAGTTATCACCGGATAATAGGCCTGGTTTTTGAAGTCATGGGTCTCTGAAAAACTGAACAAGGCCGCGGCTTCTTCCGGCTGGGAGGACAGTGTTTGCGCAACCGGGAACACCCACCACACCCAGATTTCGTGCTGCGTATAGGTTTCGATGGCCAGTTTCATGGCTTCTTCGGCGCTGGCGGCCTGCACCTGCCCCAGTTGTTCCAGTTGGCCCTGCTGGGTGAGTTTGCCAAAGACATGCCAGGCTTCAGCCGCCCCGCTGCTGGCCTGCACTCCGGCCAACCAGCGGCCATCGGCCAGTTCTTCGCGGGTACGGGTGAAGATGCACTCCACTGGCGTGACCCACAAGGCATGCGCCGTCGGTCGGCGCACGAATACATCCCGCCCGTTCAGCAACGCCATTTCAATATCCGGGGCGTGGACGGTGCCATTGTGAACCAGGGGCTCACCCGACGCCAGCTGCTGAAAGACCATAAATCGCGGCCACTGGGTATCGTTCATGGGCTTGCTAATTCAGGGCCTGCTGTTTCTCGGCGTAGGCCGCCAGGGCTTCGCGCACCCACTGGCCATCTTCGTGGGCTTTGCGCCGCGCCGCCATGCGGTCGGCGTTCAGCGGGCCATCGCCCTTCACCACCCGCCAGAATTCATCCCAGTCAATCTCGCCAAATTCCCAATTGCCGCTGGCTTCGTTGTACTTCAAATCCGGGTCGGGCAGGGTCAGGCCGAGGGCCATCAGGTCCGGAGCCATCTGGTTGACAAAGTCCTGGCGCAGTTCATCATTCGAGCGCGTCTTGATGCCCCAGCGCACCAGCAGCGGCGAATTGGGCGAATCGGTATCGTGCGGGCCGAACATCATCAGGGTCGGCCACCACCAGCGGGTGATGGCGTCCTGCATCATTTTGCGCTGTTCGGGCGTGCCCTGCGAGAGCAGGATGACCTGTTCCTGGCCCTGCTTCTTGTGGAAGTTTTCTTCCATACAAATGCGCACCATCGCCCGCGAATACGGCCCGTAGGAGCAGCGCGCCAGCATGGTCTGGTTCATAATCGCCGCCCCATCCACCAGCCAGCCAATCGTGCCGATGTCGGCCCAGTTGAGGGTCGGATAGTTGAAGATGTTGGAGTACTTGGCCGCGCCAGTCAGCAGCATGTCGACCATCTCTTCGCGCGAGATACCGAGCGTTTCGGCGGCGTGGTAGAGGTACTGGCCGTGCCCGGCTTCGTCCTGTACTTTGGCGAGCAGAATCAGTTTGCGTTTGAGGCTGGGGGCGCGCGTGATCCAGGCGCCTTCCGGCAGCATGCCGACGATTTCGCTGTGGGCGTGCTGGGAAATCATGCGAATCAGTTGCTTGCGATAGTCGGCGGGCATCCAGTCGCCCGGCTCAATCTTTTCGCCACGCGCAATGCGGGCTTCAAACTCCGCCAGTTTCTGCGGGTCTTCGGCCCCATCCTGTTTTACCTCATCCACACTTGCACCGTACATCCGGCCTCCATGTTTACTGACCAATCACCAATCACCAGTTACCAGTTACTACTTACCAATTACGATTTTCCCTGTCTACCTGTCTACCTGTCTACCTTAATATCTTACTGCGTATTGACCCACACGGTCTTCACCTGGGTGTACAGGTCAATGGCTTCCTTGCCCATCTCACGCCCAAAGCCAGACTGTTTGTAGCCGCCAAACGGCGCGGCCGGGTCAATCATGCCATACCCATTAATCCAGACCGTGCCGGCCTGAACCGCATGCGCATAGCGGTGTGCCTTACCGATGTCACGCGTCCACACCCCCGCTGCCAGCCCGTACATGGTGTTGTTGGCGCGAGTTACCAGTTCATCCCAGTCGTCAAAGGCGGTCACGGCCGCCACCGGGCCGAAGATTTCATCGGTCACGATATTCAGGCTGTCATCCTGATAGGCGAAGACGGTCGGCTGGACGTAGTAGCCACCCGCCAGTCCTTCGGCCTGGCCGCCGCCCGTCACGACTTCAGCCCCGGCTTTTTTGCCATCTTTAATATAGTTCAGCACCCGCCCCATCTGCTGCTGACTGATGACCGGCCCGACGTGCACCTTTTCGGCGAAGCCGTGGCTGACAATCATCTTTTCCACCTGGGCTTTGAGGCCCTCGACCACCTGGTCGTAGGCCGCCCGTTCCACAAACAGGCGCGTCCCAGCCACGCATTCCTGCCCGGCGGTACTGAAGACCGCCCACTGCGCCCCGCGAATCGCGCCCTGGATGTCGGCATCCGCAAAAATCACATTCGGCGATTTGCCGCCCAGTTCGAGGCTGACGCGCTTCAGGTTGCTCTCGGCGGCGGCGGCCATAATCTTGCGACCCACTTCGGTGGAGCCGGTAAAGGCGATTTTATTGACATCCGGGTGGCCCGCCAGGGCCGCGCCGGTGGGCAGGCCGGGGCCGGGCAGCACGTTCACTACCCCGGCCGGGAAGCCGGCTTCCTTGACCAAATCCGCCAAGTACAGGGCGGTGAGCGGGGTTTGCTCGGCAGGCTTGAGAATCAGGGTGTTGCCCGCCGTCAGGGCCGGGCCGAGCTTCCAGATCGCCATCAGCAGCGGGAAATTCCAGGGGATGATGGCGCCCACCACACCCATCGGCTCGCGGCGGGTGTAGACGAACTGGTTCGGGAAGGTCACCGGTACGGTACTGCCTTCAATCTTATCCGCCCAGCCGGCCTGGTAGCGCAGGTGCTTGGTCACATAGGGCAGGTCGCCCCGCCGCGCCACCCGAATCGGTTTGCCGTTGTCCAGCGTCTCCAGTTCGGCCAGCACATCGGCGTGCTGGTCAATTAGGTCCGCCAGTTTAAAGAGCAGGGTCGCCCGGTCGGCGGCCAGGGTCTGGCCCCACGGGCCGTTGAAGGCCGCCCGCGCCGCGGCCACCGCCGCATCCACATCCGCCGCGCCTGCCAGGGCGACCTCGGCCAGTACGTCGCCAGTGGCCGGGTTATGGGTTTCAAAGGTCTGGCCGCTTTGGGCCTTGACCCATTCGTTGTTGATGAACACGCTCTTGGGGTGCTTTTCCAGAAATTCCAGCGTGCCGGGTTGCAGTTGTACATCGGGCAGTTTCAGTGCGCTCATTCGTCTTTCACCTCATGGTCGTCAAAGTCGGGCAATTCGCCGCCCACCCATTCCGGGCGGCCATCTTCCGCCCAGCGGCGGCGGATTTCATCATAGCGTTGCGGGCGTTTCTGGTTGAAGGAGGCCACGCCCTCCCAGGTCTCGGGGCTGGTGTTGTGAATCGCCAGCCAGTCGCGGCCGTGGCCAATGGTGGTGTGCCACGAAAGGTCGCGCCAGAAGTTCAGTTGCTGCTTGGTGTAGCGGGTTTTTTCGGGGAACTTGTTCTTGAGTTTCTCCACGATTTCGCCCACTTTGGCATCCAGCTCGGCGCGCGGCACCACCCAGTTCACCAGCCCCCAGTCGAGGGCTTTGGCGGCCGGGATTTCTTCATTCAGGAACAGGATTTCACGCGCCCGCCGGTCGCCGACCAGCAGCGGCAGGAACTGGGTCGCGCCGGCCAGCGCCACGCTGCCGTGGCTGGTGCCGACCTGGCGAATGTAGATGTCATCGGCGGCGATGGCTAAGTCGCAGGAAAGGTTGAACTCATTGCCGCCGCCCACCACAATCCCGTTCAGGCGCGCCAGGGTCGGCTTGCCGATGTTGCGCAGGCGTTCGTGCACTTCAATGAATTCGCCCATCCATTTCCAGTAATCGCGCGGCCGCTCGAGGAATTGTTGCTGCTCGTTCAGGTCGGCGCCGGTGCAAAAGGCTTTCTCGCCCGCGCCGGTCAGCACCACTACCGCCACGCCGTCATCCCAACTGGCATCTTTGAAGGCCGCGTTGAGTTCGCTCAAGACCTGGTAATTGACAGCGTTCAGCTTCTGCGGCCGGTTAAAAGTCACCGTGGCGCAACCGTCTTGCTTTTCATACAGGATACTCTTGAAGTTGAAATCTCCGGCAGGTTTGCCGGTGAAGGTGCGTTCGGCCAAGGGTCACGCTCCGTACAGGGGTCTGGTTGCCGACCCTATTTTACCCGATTGCCCCCGCCCAACCGCTTACCAGCTCTCCAGCACGCTCACATGCGCCTTGAGCATATCCGGCAGGTTGTCCTGAATCGCCAACACAATCTTCTCATGCAGGCTCGGGTACCACACGCTCTGGCTCTGGTCCAGCCAGCGCGCTTCCTGGACTTCCTTGGTGCGCCCGGCGAAGACAATGTCTTCCACCCGCAGCAAATACCACAGGTTCAGAGTCTTGGTTGGGTGGTAGTAGTCCACCACCAGCCGTTCGCGCCAGTTCTCGTCCGGCGCCACCAGCCGGATGCCCTCCTCGGCCAGTTCACGCAGCAGCGTCTGGTCGGCGCTTTCACCATCATCCACATGCCCGCCTGGCAGGGTGTACTTGCCATCCGTGCGGTGGCCGTGCAGCACGCCCAGCACCGCCCCGTCCTTGCGGCGCAGGATGATGGCCCGCGCCGTGACCTGGTCAAAGGGCAGTTCAATGCTGATTCCGGCGGCTTTTTTCTGGCGGGGATCCAACGTAGCGCGCATCATGTCAGGTTCACTCTTTCAGGGGGTTAGAAACCGAGGTTTAATCCGAGGGTATACAGGAGCATCAGGATGGTTGCCAACAGCGCATAGCCGAGGAAGACCAGCGCCGCCCCGCCCGCCGCCCGGTACCGGCCCAGCCGCAGCAGCAGCCAGCCCAGCCCGATAGATAGTACCGCCAGCCAGGGGTAGGCTCGCAGGGCCAGCACCAGCCCGCCCGCCAGCACGGGCGAACCCGGCAGGCTGCCCGGCTGGGAAAACCAGCCGATGCTGAAGGCGCGCCACGGGACGATGCAGGCCAGCCCCAAGGCGGTGGCGACCAACAACAGCCCCAGCACGCGTTTGACCTGTTGTTCGAGCGGAGTGAGTTCAGTTTCGGTCATGCGCCCACTATACAACACCGTCGCCATCCCCGCAACTTCAAACGCGAGCCTGCGTATAGGGTTTACAAGTCAATATCAAGCGAGAGGACACCGATGAAATCAACACGCAACATTCTGTTTGGGCTGTTCCTGCTGGTGGCCGGCGTCTATTTCCTGCTGGTCAACTTTGGCGTTGCCCCCATGCTGACCGAGAACAACTGGGTGTGGGTCTTTGCCGCCAGCAGTTTATTCTTCCTCGCCATCTACCTTTCCTCCGGCTGGCGCGAGTGGGGCTGGCTCTTCCCGGTGACGATTGGCGCGGCCCTGGCCGTGATTGGCCTAACAGTCGATAAAACCATTTCCGGCGAAGTGGCGGGGTCGATTTTCCTGTGGAGTGTCGCCGTACCGTTCTGGGTGGCGCGCTTCGCCCGCCGCGGCAACTGGTGGGCGGTCATCCCGGCCGGTGTCCTGACCGTCGTCGGCTTCATCCCGCTGCTGGCCGCCGGCGATAATGACTTTCTGATTCCGGTTTTGATGATGTACGGTCTGGCGCTGGTCTTTCTGGGGGTGTACTTCCAGAAGCGCACCCAGTGGTGGGCGCTGTTCCCGGTCGGGGCCTTGAGCGCGGTCGGCACCATCATCCTGCTGGCCGAGAGCAACCTCTCCGGCGAACTGATTGATAACCTGATTGTCGGGTCGCTGTTTGGCTTTTTGGCGCTGGCCTTTGGCGCGGTGTACTGGTTCCATCGCCCGGAAACCCGCTGGGCGATCTACCCGGCCGCCATCCTGGGTGGCATGTCGGCGCTGGGCTTTATCAGCGGCGAGAACGCCGAGCTGGCCTTCCCGGTGCTGCTGATTGGCTTCGGGACCTACCTGCTCCTGCGTCGCAAACGCTGAGCCCTGACTGGCTTGTCACGCGCAGGCGGGCGTGCTATAATCCCGCCTGCGTTGCTGGGGCTATGGCTCAGTTGGTTAGAGCGCACGGTTCACATCCGTGAGGTCACAGGTTCGAGTCCTGTTAGCCCCACCAGAAAAAATAGGCCCCCGGGCCTATTTTTTGTTTTTCCTGTCTTGTCGTAGGCCCGCAAAATTTGTATACTGTGTTTTTAGCCGATTGGCCACAGGAAGGGCTATCTAATGAAGATTTCCAACAAACCGCAACTCATCGTTTTCCTGTTGGCGCTGACCCTGGCGGCCTGCCAGGCGAATTCACCCGCCACCGGCCAACCCGCCGCCGGGTCGCCCGCTCCTGAATCCGCTGGCAGCGCGGCCCAGGCCACCCGAACCCCCACGCTGGCGGCCAATGAGGCCGATGCTCCGACCCTGTTGGCTCAACTGACGGAAGCCAATGGCGAAATCCTCGCCCGCCCGGACAATGCCAGCGAGTTCACGACGATTCTCCTCGGCCACTCGATTCAGGCTGGCGGGCAAGTCTCCACCGGGCTGGCAGCCAGCGCCCGCCTGGACCTCACCGATGGCTCAATTATCCGCATGGGGCCCAACTCGCTTTTCACCCTTGAACCAGCTGAAGAAACCGAAACCGGCCGGCTGGCGCGCATCCGGCTCGACCTGGGCCAGATTTGGGTCATCCTCAACGGGCAGGCGCTGGATGTGGACACCCCCTCCGGCGTGGCCTCGGTGCGCGGCTCATACCTCAGCGTGGTCGCGGGCCGGGAAGGCGTCATTTACATCACCTGCCTCGAAGGCGATTGCAGCATGACCACCGAAGGCGGCACGGTCAACCTCGTGGCCGGGCAAACCGCGGTCGTCAATGGCATCACCAAACCGCCGACCCCCGGCACAATGGAACCCGAGGATGTCGAAGACTGGCTGAACGCCAACCCCGAAGCCACGGTCGTCCTCCCGCAGGTCACGGCCACCGTTGCAGCCGTAGCCGCCGACCCCGACCGGGATTTTGACGGCTATCCCGATTCGATTGACCAGTGCCCGTTGCAGGGCGACGTAGGCAACGGTGTGGACGCTACCGGCTGTCCGCTTTCCTTTGGCGAAGGCGACTATGACCAGGACGGCGTGCCCAATGCCAGCGATGCCTGCCCGCGCCGCGGCGACCTCGGCTACGGGCTGGACGGGCGCGGCTGCCCGCTGCCCCCGCCGGATGCCGATGGCGATGGCTACCCGGATGCCCGCGACAAGTGCCCGACCCAGGGCGACCGCGGCTTTGGGCTGGATGCCACCGGCTGCCCGATTCCGCCGCCCGGCGCGGATGAGGATGGTGATGGCGTGCCCAATGAACTGGATGTCTGCCCCAACCAGGGCGATAAAGGCTACGGGGTGGACAGCCGCGGCTGCCCGAACGGCTCACCCGATTCAGACGGCGATGGCGTGCCGGATACGCTGGACCGCTGCCCCAATGAAGGCAACCGCGGCTTTGGCGTGACCCAAAATGGCTGCCCGCTACCGCCGCCCAACGGCGACTTCGATAAGGATGGCATCCCCAACAGCCAGGACCGCTGCCCGCTGAAAGGCGATGCCGGCTATGGCATTGACAATCTGGGCTGCCCCATTATTCCGCCGGATACGGACAAAGACGGCATCCCGGATGCTGATGATGCCTGCCCCCGGCAGGGCGCTATGGGTTGCGCCCAGATGGCTGCCCGCAACCGCCGCCGGATTCTGATGGGGATGGCGTACCTGACCCAGACGACCGCTGCCCCCAGGAAGGCAATCAGGGCTACGGCCTGACCGCCGATGGCTGCCCCAACCCGCCTACGGACGCGGATGGCGATGGTGTCTTTGACCGCGACGACAAGTGCCCCAATCAGGGCGATGCCGGCTACGGCCTGCGCGCCGATGGCTGCCCGCTGCCGCCTCCGGATAGGGACGGGGATGGCGTACCCGACCATGAAGACCTGTGCCCCAACAAGGCCGGCGAAGAGGAATTTCGCGGCTGCCCGGACAGCGATGGCGATGGCATCCCCGACCCGTT
>JANJTX010000035.1 GCA_024710875.1 Anaerolineales bacterium
ACCCGCAGAAGAGCGCGCAGGCTGGAGTGACCTGTTTGCCACGGTGCGGGAAGGGTTGGTACTTATTCGTGGGCGGCGGGCACTGGTGCTGTTTGCACTCATCAGCCTGTTTGTCGGTCTGTACAGCGAAGGCTGGGACCGGCTGGGAGACCCGCACCTGCTGAACTTCACCTTTCCGTCCGTGTTGGGCATTGAACTGGGGGCGGTGGAGTGGTTTGGCATCATCAGCGTGAGTGGCATGCTGCTTAACCTGGCGGCCAATGAAGTGGCGGTACGGACGGTAAACATGAGCGATTCGCTGGGGCTGGCGCGGGTGCTGCAAATGCTGTACGCGACGATGGTGGCCTGCATGCTGGCGTTTGCCTGGGCGCCGGGCTTTGGGCTGGCGGTAGCGGTGATGCTGGTCTTTGACATGCTGCGGGGGGTGACCTTCCCGTTGAGTGAGGCGTTTGTCAATGTCTATGTGGATTCGCGGGTGCGGGCCACGGTGCATTCGATGGCCGCCCAGATTGATGCCTTTGGCGAGCTGGCAGGTGGACCGTTCATTGGGGCGATGGGACGCTGGGCGGGTATCCGGGCGGCGATTGTGATGGGGGCGTTCATTCTCCTGCCGGTGGTGCCGATGTGGGCACGCCTGCGCCGCCTGCCAGCTGCAGATCACCGCGGTGGGGCTGTGGCCGAATTGTGAAAAACGCAACAATCTTGGAAAATCCGTTCTGTTTTTGAGTATCTAATTCAGCCAATTTGGGTTTAATTAGTTGAGGTTCCCAACTTCTATTGTTCATCCATAAGCAAGGAGAGAGAGACCATGGAAAGTTTAGGGAAGTATCTGTTCTGGTTGGGCGTGGTGCTGGCCGTCGTTGGCGCATTTGTCACCATGGATGTACTCGGCATGGTGCTGGTCATCATTGGTTTGGTGATTGGCATACTGCGCTGGGGCAAGAGCGGCGACCACGGTTTTATCCTGGCGGCGCTTGGTCTGGCAGCTGCCAATGCGGCTTTGAGCGCCATCCCCGCGGTTGGCGGTTATATCACCGCCATCATGGGCGGCCTGTGGGCGATGGTGGGCGCGGCCTTGCTGGTGGCCGTTGTAAAGATGTTGTGGGACTGGGGCAACGCGTAATTTCTCGCTAACCCTACTTGTTTGCGGTTGAGGTCCAGCGGGAACCTGACCGCAATTCGCAAACAATAACTTGTTCGGGCGGTCCGGTAGAATACCTGACCGCCCGATTTTTTCTTATAATGGGGGGGATGAAGACGAAGAAGCCTGAATTTTTGATTGAGCCCTTTCCGGTTTCCCGGCAATTGATTGTGGATGCCAACCGACTGGGTAGCCGCAAGCACACCATCTATGGGTTGCTGGAATTTGACGTGACCGAGGCTCGGCGGCGGCTGGCGGCACATAAAGCCCAGACCGGGGAGGCGCGGTCTTTTACGGCGTTTGTGGCGTGGTGTCTGGCGCAGGCGGTGGCCGAAATTCCGGAAGTGCATACGCTGCGTGACTGGCGCGGCCGACTGGTAACGTTCAAGGATGTGGACATTGCCGTCGTGATTGAGATTGAGCTGGAAGGCCGCCGGTTTCCGATGAGTCACATCCTGCGGTCGGCCCAGCAGAGAAGTTTTCTTGAGTTGCATGATGAAATTCGTGCCGTTCAGGCAGATGCGGGCAAAAGCGCCAGTCGACAGCGCTGGCCGCGCCTGCGCTGGTTTTTCCGGCTGCCAATCTGGCTGCGGGATCGAGTGTATGACTATCTCTATGCCTCGCCCGCGCGAGTAAAGCGCAATACCGGAACGGTGGGGCTGACGGCGCTGGGGATGTTCGCGGAGATGGGCGGCTGGGGCATTCACCGGCCGACGCATAACTGCTCGGTGGTGGTGGGCGGGATTGAAGCCAAACCGTTGGCGCGGGCCGGGCAGGTGGTGGTGCGGGAAGTCCTGAATGTCACGATTGGCGTTAACCACGATGTGGTGGATGGCATCCCGGCAGCGCGCTTTGCAAATCGCTTCAGGGAACTGGTGGAAGCCGGCGAGCTATAGGCCGCGGCGGTTCTGTCTGGCTATCGTTTATAATACAGCCCGCAATCCAATTGCTGCCAAACCTTTCTCCCGACAGGAGTTTCTTATGCCCCAAGACTACTTTAATGCCAAGGCTCGCCTGAAAACCGCCCATGGCGAATATTCAATTTATCGGCTGGACGCGCTGGAAAAGGCGGGCCTGACGACCTTGAGCCGTTTGCCGTATTCGATTCGCGTGATGCTGGAAGCGGCGCTGCGCGAGTGCAACAACCGGGATGTGCTCGAGCAGGATGTCCATAACCTGGCGAGTTGGCAGCCACAGGCGACGGAACGGGTGGCGATGCCATTCAAGCCAGCCCGGGTGGTGATGCAGGATTTTACCGGCGTACCGGCGATTGTGGACCTGGCGGCGATGCGGGCGGCGATGGCGCGGCTGAGCGGCGACCCGCGCAAAATCAACCCGGTGGTGCCAGTGGATTTGGTGATTGACCATTCGGTGCAGGTGGATTTCTTCGCATCGTCAGATGCGTTGCAGCGCAATGCCGAAATTGAATTCGTGCGCAACCGCGAACGATATGAGTTTTTGCACTGGGGCCAAAAGGCGTTTGATAATTTCCGGGTGGTGCCGCCGGCGACGGGTATTGTGCATCAGGTGAATCTGGAGCATCTGGCCAAAGTAGTGTGGACGCGGGAGGAGAACGGTGAGGTGTTTGCCTTCCCGGACACGCTGGTGGGAACCGACTCGCATACGACGATGATCAATGGCCTGGGCGTGGTGGGTTGGGGCGTGGGAGGGATTGAGGCCGAGGCAGCCATGCTGGGGCAGGCGATTGATATGCTGATGCCAGATGTAATCGGCTTTAAGCTCTCCGGCGCTCTGCAGGAAGGGGTAACGCCGACTGACCTGACGCTGACGATTACCCAGATGCTGCGCAAGCACGGGGTGGTGAGCAAGTTTGTGGAGTTTTACGGCCCCGGTCTGGCAAGCATGACGCTGGCTGATCGGGCGATGATTGCGAATATGTCACCGGAAAACGGCGCCACGATTACATTTTTCCCGGTGGATGATGAAACCCTGAATTATCTGCGCCTGACCGGCCGGGATGAGGAAACGATTGCACTGGTGGAGGCCTATTGCCGAGAGCAGCAACTGTTCCATACGGCGGCCAGCGCCGAGCCGGAGTTTACGGCCACTCTGGAACTGGACATGAGTACGGTGGAGCCGAGTCTGGCGGGACCCAAGCGGCCGCATGACCGAGTGACGCTGAAGGACATGAAAAGCGTGTTCAAGGAAGCGCTGCTGGCTCCCAAAAGCGCGCGCGGCTTTGAATTGAGCGAGGCAGATTTGGGGCGGACGGCCGAGTTCGGTACCAACGGACACCGGACAACGATGGGCCACGGGGCGCTGGTCATCGCGGCGATTACTTCATGCACCAATACCTCCAACCCGGCGGTGATGCTGGGGGCGGGCTTGCTGGCCAAGAAAGCGGTTGAAAAAGGCCTGACGGTCAAGCCGTATGTGAAGACCAGCCTGGCGCCGGGTTCACGCGTGGTGACGGATTATCTGGATGCCGCCGGGCTTTCGGTGCCGCTGGCTGAACTGGGTTTTAACCTGGTGGGCTATGGCTGTACCACCTGCATCGGGAATTCCGGTCCGCTGGCAGGCGAAGTGGTAAAGGCGGTGACGACTGAGAATCTGGTGGCCTCGGCGGTGCTTTCCGGTAACCGCAATTTCGAAGGCCGGATTCACCCCTACGCGCTGGCAAATTACCTGGCTTCGCCGCCGCTGGTGGTGGCCTATGCCCTTGCGGGAACAGTAGACATTGACCTGACCAGCGAACCGCTGGGGATGGGCAAAGACGGTCAGCCTGTGTATCTCAAGGATATCTGGCCGAGCAGCCAGGAAATTCAGGAAGCGATGCGCACGAGCGTGACCGCCGAGCAATTCCGGACGCGCTATGCGAATGTGTTTACGGGGAATGAAACCTGGAATGCAATTGAAGGGAACGAAGGGGACCTGTATGCATGGGTGGACGATTCGACCTACATTCAGGAACCGCCCTTTTTTACTGAACTAACCAAAGATTCGCCGAGCATTCAGCCGATTCGGGGCGCGCATGTTCTGGCGGTTTTGGGCGATAGCATTACGACGGATCACATTTCTCCGGCGGGTGCAATTCAAACGAACAGCCCGGCAGGCAAGTATCTGACCGAGCATGATGTGGCGCCAACCTATTTCAATTCGTATGGGTCGCGGCGCGGCAACGACCGGGTGATGACGCGCGGTACCTTTGCGAACATCCGGCTGAAGAACCAGATGCTGGATGGCGTGGAAGGCGGCTACACGCGCCACGTGCCGAGCGGGGAGCAGATGAGCATCTTTGATGCGGCGATGCGCTATCAGGAAAACAACACACCGCTGGTCATCCTGGCGGGGAAGGAATATGGTTCCGGCTCCAGCCGTGACTGGGCGGCCAAAGGCACTCTGTTGCTGGGTGTGAAGGCCGTGATTGCAGAGTCCTATGAGCGAATTCATCGCAGCAACCTGGTGGGGATGGGCGTGCTGCCATTGCAGTTCAAGGCGGGCCAGAATGCGCAGAGTCTGGGATTGACGGGCAGCGAGACTTTTGAGATTTTTGACTTGCAGGATGATATGCCGATTAACGCGGACCTGACCGTCGTGGCTACCCGGCCAGATGGCAGCAAGCTGGAATTTCAGGCCATCACCCGGCTGGATACGGTGATGGATATTGAGTATTACCGCAATGGCGGGATTTTGCATACGGTTCTGCGGGAGCGGCTGCCGTAACTAAAAAAACAGCCTGGATGCAATAATCGGCGAGCCACAGCTCGCCGATTATTTGTTCGCAGTGAAACTTACTGCCCGTTGGTCAGTTCTGACAGGCTGTTGCGTTCTTCCGGAGTGAGGCGCAGGCCAGCGGCGCCAAGGTTGTCTGCCAGTTGTTCCAGATCTTTGGGGCCGATGATGGGGCTGGTGATGAGCGGGTCGCTGAGTTGCCAGGCCAGGGCGATTTGGGAGATGCTGCTGCCGCCTTTTTCGCGGCCGATGCTTTCAAGGCGGTCAAGGACAGCCCAGCCGCGTTCGTTCATGTAGCCCTGCACCCGCAGGCTGGCTCGGCCGCGCGAGTTTTCCGGGATGGGCGTGCTGCCATTGCAGTTCAAGGCGGGCCAG
>JANJTX010000109.1 GCA_024710875.1 Anaerolineales bacterium
ATCCCTTCCTTGAGTTAAAAGACAAAAATGAATTTATTGCGCATTTGCACTCAATTGGCGTTATCGGTGAGCTACAAACGCACAAATTCTTACCTGACTATTATCAACCTGGGCCACGGTTTCTGGATCTGTTTGAACTAACTGAATTTTGGCGGGCACTTGTCCCGGATTTCGAAACGGGACAAGTTGCCAGCGAATTGCCAAATTGGGAAACATATCGTATTGAATTGGAAGTGTTTACAAACAAACCCGAAATTATTGGGCTGACAAACTCCTATGGATCTGCCCCATCATGTTCATTTTGCGGCCAGGAAGATGCAGGATGGGTGGATGGATTGCAGGAGTGGTTGGAGTCCAATCGTGAGTCTCTCTGGCTGTGTGCAAACTGCCAGAGAGCTACTCCGCCATGGGACTGGGATTGGAAAGGTGGGTTGGGCTTTGGTCGCTATGCAATCAATATATGGAATGTCCACAAAAATGAAGCCCGACCAAACGCACGGCTACTTGATAATCTTAAGCAATTCACTGATTCTGAATGGACCTGGTTCTACTACCGGTTCTAGCCCGAGTTCTTTACCCCAGTTGCTCTAAATAGCCAAAGATGGATTAGTCCTTCTTCGGTAAACTCGTCGGGTCGAGCGTGCCCGTGTTCAGCGTCGGGTCGAGCCGCGCAATCGGCGGCTCGTAGGCCGTCCAGCCTGCCGGTAAATCCTCGGCGTGGGCGCGGAACACCAGCGTCACCTGCCCGGCCAGCGTAATCACATCCTCCGGCGTCAGCAACTTCTGCACAATCGGCCGCCCGTTCACATCCGTACCGCCCGAAGAATTCAGGTCGTTGAGCAGCGCGTTGCCATTGCTGAAGGTCAGGCGCGCATGCACGCGTGAGACGCGCGGGTCATCCAGCAGCAGGTCGCAGTCCGCCCCGCGCCCGATTGTGATGTCGTCCTTTTCCAGTGCATACACATGCGAATCGAACAGAATCAGGTAGCCGTGGTTCTTTGCCATAGGCCGTATTATACGCGCAAAGTCTTCCCCCGCCTTGTAATCTGGCTCTAATTCAATCTTTTCTCTGTGACTCTGGGCAGAAGCCAAAGGCTTCTGCTTGAAGTGCGGCTTTACCGCACTTCCCGACTCTGTGGTTAAAACCGCCATCAACCCATCCCGCCCCGCGAGTACAATACCCCGCATGACCTCCACCACCCGCGGCCTGCTCGCCGGCCTCACCGCCGCCGCCATCTGGGGCGGCATGTACGTCGTCAGCAAAGCCGTGCTGGAAGTCATCCCCCCCTTCACCCTGCTCGCCATCCGCCTCCTGCTCGGCCTGCTGGCCCTCGGCCTGTGGCTGGCTTTGCGCCCCGCCCGCATATCTCGCACCGACCTCGCGCCCGTGCTCGCCATTGGCCTGCTCGGCTACGGCCTCTCGCTTGGCCTGCAATTCGTCGGCACGCGCCTCTCCACCGCCAGCAACGGGGCAGTCATCACCAGCGCCACCCCCGCTTTCGTGTTCCTCTTCGCCGCCTGGCTGCTGGGCGAGCGCATCACTCCCCGCCGGCTGGCCGCCCTCGCCCTCGCCACCCTCGGCGTACTGGTCGTGGTGGATGTGCGCGCCGCCCAACTCGCCCCCGACCTGTTCTGGGGCAACCTCGCCCTCGTCGGCGCGGGCATCACCTGGGCGGCCTACTCGGTGCTGGTGCGCCGGGCCACCCGCCGCCTCGATACACTGCCCGTCACTTTCGTGGCCTTCGCTGGCGGCCTGCTGGTCGCCCTGCCCGCCGCCGCCCTCGAATTGCAGGCCGAACCCCTCGCCCCGCTCACGCCCCTGTTGTGGCTCGGCTTGCTCTACCTCGGCGTGGTCTCCACTGCCGTGGCCGCCTACCTGTGGAACAAAGCCTTCGAACTGGTCGAGGCCGGCCCGGCTGGGCTGACCTTCTTCGCTCAGCCGCTGGTCGGCGCGTTACTGGGCGCGGCCCTGCTCGGTGAGCGGCTCACGCCGGCCTTTCTGCTCGGCGGCCTGCTGATTGCGCTGGGTGTGTTCCTTGCTTTGTCTGCAACGCAGGCTGCGGTAAAATCGTAGAGAGAAGCATATGAAACTACTCAGCCAATTATTCCAAGGGGTCGCACTGCTGCTGATGGCGCTGGTCGTCGTCCTGTTGCCGGTTACGCTTGGCGCCCGCAGTCTGGGGCGGGTGATCTATGACCGTCAGGCCATCTTAAGCCTCGCCAACGAGAACCTGCTCAACCCCGAACTGCTCGCCACCATCGGCCAGGAAGCCGTGCGCGAAGCCCTCATCTCGCCTGAACTGGACGAAGAAGACGGCGCCGCCATCAACCGCGTCATGCTGGCGGCCTTCAACAACCTCACCCGCGACCAATGGACGCTGATGATGGAGATGATTGCCCCCCAGGCCGAGTTAAGCGGCATGGCCGAGACTGTCATTAACGCTTTCTACGACTGGCTCGAAAGTGACGCCGCCGTGCCCGAACTGACCCTCGACCTCGGCCCGTGGAAAACTCGCATGTCGGCCAACGCCCTGCCGCTGATGGAAATGGTGCTGGATGCCCTGCCGCCCTGCGACACCGCTGGCACGCGCCTCTACCAGGCCGAGCAAACCG
This sequence comes from Anaerolineales bacterium, assembly GCA_024710875.1. Taxonomy (GTDB): domain Bacteria; phylum Chloroflexota; class Anaerolineae; order Anaerolineales; family UBA11579; genus SCUK01. The sequence continues at coordinate 2,614 of JANJTX010000109.1, forward strand.
ACCTGGAAGCCGCCGCCAGCCTGCCGGCCTGCCGCCCGCCCGAACCGATTTACTCCGAGATGCTTAACGCCGGCGCCAGCGTGCTGCCCAACAGCCTCGCCCAAACCCCGGATGTGATTGATTTCAGCAGCGAGGTCGTCAGCCAACCGCCCGCCGAACTTATTCAACTCAAAAGCGACCTGCTCGACCTGCGCTCCCTGCTGCGCGGCGCCTGGCTGCCGGTGTTTCTGCTCTTCCTGATTGCCCTGCCGATGGGGGCGCGTTCCGGGCGGGCCGCCCTGCGCTGGGCCGGTTGGCCGTTGCTGCTGGTCGGCCTGGCTCTGCTGGTGGGCGGTATGGGGCTGATGGTCTTCTCCGAAGCGATGCTCACCGGCATGTTTGCCGCTGGCCCGCTGGCCGAGTTGCCGCGCGCCGTCATTGGCAGCCTGCGCGCCTCGGGCGTGTCCTTCATCTCGCTTATCGCTCTGCCCACCCTGCGCCAGGCCATCTTCTGGGGCGGCGTGGGGCTGGTCCTGCTGGCGATTGCCAGCGTGCTCAAACGCCGCGACCTGGAAAAGCAACTCGCCCTCGCCACCTCTGGCGTGGCCCCCGCCGTAGCGCCGCCCGTGCCGACATCCGCCGTCCTGCCGCCGCCCCCGCTTGACCCGGTCTCCACCGCCACGGACGATGACGACGACAGTAAACCCACCGGCATGTTTGGCTAAGTCGCAATCAAAAACCCCGCATTCAGCGGGGTTTCTCATTTCTCACTCTATTACCAATAGCCAATTACTGCCCTCTACGACCTCTGCCCCACCGTGTACAGCAGCGCGAAGTTCGGCAGGCGCATCGCCCCCACCGGAAAGCCAGAAATCACCACCACCTGCTGGCCCGGCTTGATTGGCGTGGAGGCCACCATTGCCGTATCCACATGCGCCAGCATCTCTTCAATTGTGTTGGCGTACGGCACAAGGTACGGGAACACCCCCCAGTAGAATGACATCCGGTGGTAGGCGCGCAGTTCCGGCGTAAAACCCAGAATCGGCACGCGCGGCAGGGCTTTGGACATCAGCCGCGCCGTCCGCCCGGACTGGGTGAAGACCACAATCGCCGCCACGTTAAGGTCGTGCGCCAGTTCGCGCGCCGCCAGCGTAATGGAGTTGGCATCCGCCCCGCTGTTCTTTGCCGTGGCGCCCTTCCAGTGGCCCCAGTCGCCCTTGTTGGCTTCCGACTCACGGATGATGGCATCCATGATTTTTACCGCTTCCACCGGGTACTTGCCCGCCGCCGTCTCACCCGAGAGCATCACCGCATCCGTGCCGTCAAAAATGGCATTGGCCACATCCGAGGCTTCCGCTCGAGTGGGGCGGGGGTTATTAATCATCGAGTCCAGCATCTGGGTCGCGGTAATCACGATTTTGCCCTTGCGGTTGGCGGC
>JANJTX010000146.1 GCA_024710875.1 Anaerolineales bacterium
GCGAAAACGGCCATCCCCCCACCCTACTTACTATGATAGCGCAGCCTATCTACTTCGTGGAGTCGACGCTCTAGCGGCGAACTCGGCTAAAGCCTCGACTCCAGCCCAAATCAGGATACCGGCGGCCGGCCGGCCAGGGGCTGGCGGCTGACCAGCATTTTATCCACCCGGTTGCCATCCATATCCATCACTTCAAAGCGATAGCCGCCCCACAGGTAATGCTCGCCGGCATGCGGGATTTTGCCGAGCATGGTCATGACAAAACCGCCGAGGGTCTGGTAGTGGCCATCCTCCAGCCCGGGCAGGGCACTGACGGACAGCAACTCCATCAGGTCATCCACCGCCAGCATGCCATCCAGCAACCAGCTGCCATCTTCGCGCTGCACGATGTCCGGGTCGTAGGGTTCATCGGAATCGGGGATTTCGCCGACAATGGCTTCGAGGATGTCGCGCAGGGTCACCATGCCATCCACCCCGCCATATTCGTTAATTGCCAGCGCCATCGAGATTCCATTTTCGCGAAAGCGTTCCAGCACCTGGAAAATCGGCATGCCTTCCGGCACAAAGAGGGCGGGCAGCACACAGGCTTTGATATCCAGCGGCTGGCCGGCCAGCGCCTGGGCCAGCAGGTCGCTGGCATACACCACCCCGAGGAGATTATCCAGACTGCCCTCGGCCACCGGGTAGAGGTCAAAGCCGGATTCGGTCAGGGTGGCGGCGGTAACCTCGGGCGGGGCGGCCAGGTCCAGCCACACGATTTCAGAGCGCATGGACATCAGGGCTTCGACGCGCCGGTCGCCGAGGCGGAAGATTTTCTCGACCATGTCCTGTTCAATCTGTTCAAAGACGCCGGCTTCGGTGCCCTGCCCGATGAGCAGTTTGATTTCTTCTTCCGTGACGGCCGGTTGCGAGCGGGTGCCGAGGCCGAGCAGGCGCAGCACCAGTTCGGTGGAGACGCTCAACAAGCGCACCAGCGGCGAGGCGAGGCGCGCCAGCACATTCATGCCCGGCGCAACCCAGATGGCGACCCGCTCGGCGTGGTAGAGGCCAATCTGCTTGGGGGCCAGCTCGCCAACCACCAGCGAGACGAAGGTAATCACCAGCACCACCAGGCCGAGGCTGATGAATTCGGCATAAGCGGCCAGAAACGGCACGGCTTCAAACAGCGGCTGGATTTTTTCAGCGACGGCCGCGCCACCGATGGCGCCGGTGAGGATACCGATGAGGGTGATGCCGACCTGCACGGTGGAAAGAAACGGGCCGGGGGCGTGCGCCAGATCCAGCGCCACCCGGGCGCGGGCTTCGCCGTTCTCGGCCCGGTTTTGCAACAGGGCCTTGCGGGCCGAGACCATGGCGATTTCAGACATGGCAAAAAAGCCGTTCAGGAGGATGACCAGAAACAGGAGCAGTACTTCTATCAAAAGAAAGAGTCCTTATGAATGGTGTAGTGGGCAGGCCGCAGCCCGCTGTCTGAAACACTTTCACGGGGCAAATGGCTCTAACGCTTGCCATTCCCGTTCTATATACCCATGTTATACCCGATTTTCAGGCGCGGGCGCGCGCCAACCGACTGCGCACCGCATGGAACACCGCCGCCAGTTCCGGCACGCGCAGCCCGGCCAGCGCCGCCAGATACAGCCCGCCGCCCAGCGCCAACCCGCCCAGCGTGACCAGCCAGGCCGCCTGCCCGGCCGAGAGCGCCAGCCAACCCCACAAGCCGAGCGACATCAGCAGGGTGGCGGCCGCCGCCTGCCCCGCCCCGCGCCAGACATTGCCGCCCTCCAGGCCGTTCAGGCGGCGGCGCATCAACCATATGAGGACGACCATTTCCAGGGCGGTCGCCAGCGAGTTGGCCAGCGCCAACCCGCCGTGCGGCAACAACCCCCAGCCGCTGAACAGGCCGGCGAACCACAGGCTGAACACCACATTCAGGCCCATCGCCACTACGCCCACGATGACGGGGGTTTTGGTGTCCTGCACGGCGTAGAAGGCGCGCGAGAGGATTTCCACCAGCGAATGGCCGACCAGCCCGGCGGTGTACCACAGCAACGCCCAGGCCGTCAGTTCCACCGAGCGGGCATCGAACGCGCCGCGCTCAAACAGGAGTGAGATGGCCGGGCCGCGCAGCAGGATGAGGCCAAAGGTGGCCGGGATGGACAGGAGCAGGATGCCGCGCAGGGTGGCGGCCAGGGCGGCGCGCATCTCGTCCAGCGCGCCGCGGGCGGCCTGGGCCGAGAAGGTCGGCAGGGCGGCAATCGCAATCGCCTGGGCGATGACCACCTGCGGCATGGTCATAATCTGGAAGGCAATCGTCAGGGCGGTCAGGCTGCCTTCCGGCAGGCCGGAGGCGATGATGACATTGACGAGGAAGTTGATTTGCACGGCGGCCGCCCCCAGCAGGCGCGGGGCCATCAGCCGCCCAACCTTGCGCACGGCGGACGAGCCGAGGCCGAGGGCAAGGTGATAGCGGCGGGCGGGCAGGCGCAGCAGGGCCGGCAGTTGCACGCCGAGGTGCAGGCCGGCCCCCAGCACCGCCCCCCACGCCAACCCATGCACGCCCATAGTGGGCACGAGGAACAGCACGCCGAAAATCATCCCCAGCCAGTACATGGTGGGGGCGATAGCCGGCAACAGGAACGACTGGTGGGCGTTGAGGATGCCCATCAGCAGCGCGCTCAAGCCGAAGATGATGCTGGTGAGTAGCAGGATGCGCAGCAGCTCGACGGTGAGGGCCTGCTGGGCGGGGTCGAAGTCCGGGGCGAGCAGGCCGCCCACCAGTTGCGGGGCAAAGAGGTAGGCCAGCGCGCCAAAGGCCGCAAGGGCGAGCGTGATGAGGTTGGCGATGGCGGCGGCCAGTTGCCAGGCGGCCGGGCGGTCTTCTTTTTCGAGGAATTCGGTGAAAGTGGGGATGAAAGCCGAAGCCAGCGCCCCGCCCGCCACGAGGGTGAAGAGCAGGTTGGGTAGTTTCTCGGCGGCGTAGAAGGCATCCAGGGCGGCCGAGGTGCCGAAGGCCTGCACGATGAGCATCTGGCGCACCAAGCCAACGAGGTTGCTCAAGACAAAGCCAGCCATGACCACGCCGGCGGCACGGGCGATCTGGCGGTGAGCGGAAGGGGCGGGGGTGGCAGGCGTGGCGGTCACGCCGCTGATTATAAGCGCGGGAGGGGGCGGTGATTGTCCGCGAACTGGGTACGCACCCCGTCTTTGGCGATGTAGATGATTACAAAGCGAGAGGTGGGTGGGAATTTATTTGATTTTGCATTAATTACGGAACAATTGTTATCTCAGTTTGAGCCAATACCTCATCACCTGATATCGCCCCATTTTCAAGTAAGTTCCCCCTTACACCAATTACCAATTTGGTTGGTTCGTGAACAACCATGTCAGGCAAGACTGTGAAAATCCAATAGCTTGGATTCTGACCATTTGGATGAAGAATAATGTCCTCCCCAAATCTGGCACTTGTAAGATCATTCACCGGCCTAAATAGAAAGTCGTCGGTTATCACAAACATTGAAACGTTGAAGTCTAGAGGGAAGAATATGGCGTAATTAGAGTTATTCTCAACCCTCAAATTAATAGGTTCCCCCTTCTTATATACTTGATCATCATTAACAGGGCTTAGTCGAATGTGAGTATTAGCTTCAATGCCTGTTTCCTCTTGTGGAACTATAGCCAGACTCCACAATTGTGCGATTCCAAGAATCACTAACAATATCAAAAGTGTAAATTTAGGATTTCGAATAAGTTTTTTCATAAAATGGCAAAGCCTCGATAACAGTCATCGACACCCTGAACAATCGCGAGGCGCTAATCTATAATCTTTCCGATTATTTCCAGAGTGTAATTATAGCCTCCCCCCAAACCGCTCGCGCGGCTTGACACAGAACTTTTGTTCGGTTATCATGACGGCCTGCCAGACACACCGGAGGCCGCCATGAACCGCTGTCCCTGGGCCGGCAACGACCCGCTTTACATCCAATACCATGACCACGAATGGGGCCTGCCCGCCCACGATGAGGCGCGCCTGTTCGAGATGCTACTGCTGGAAGGCGCGCAGGCGGGCCTGGCGTGGATTACGATTCTGCGCAAACGCGAGAATTACCGGCTGGCGTTTGACGGCTTCCACGCCGAGACCATCGCCCGCTATGACGAGCGCAAGGTCGCGGCCCTGCTGGCCGACCCGGGCATCGTGCGCAACCGGCTGAAAGTGGCGGCCTTCATCAGGAACGCCCAGGCCACCCTGCGGGTGCGGGAGGAATTCGGCTCGCTGGACGGCTACCTGTGGCGCTTCGTGGGCGGCCAGCCGATTCAGAACCAGCGGCGCACGTTAAAGGAAGTGCCGCCTACCTCGCCCGAGGCCGAAGCGATGAGCAAGGACTTAAAGAAGCGCGGCTTCACCTTCGTCGGGCCGACCATCTGCTACGCCTTCATGCAGGCCTGCGGCCTGGTCAATGACCATCGGGTGGATTGTTTTCGGTATACAGAGGTGCAGGCGGGCAGGTGACCCGGCCGCGCAATTGTGGGCGAAGCATGCTTCGCCCCTACGGTTCACAAAGCGGAACTATTACCTACAAACCTGTACTTAAGTACTATGGAAATTTGGAAAAAATCGGGCATAATTAGACAATCATCTAAGTTAGACAAACGCTAAACAGAAAGACGGTGTACGATGGTTGGCAGAATAGATTTCACCTTTGATGACGAGCAGGAGCCCCGCCCGCAGCCAGTAACCAAGGCCCCGGTTGCCCCGCGCCCGGCCCTCCAACTGCCGCACACCGCCCCTGCCCCGTTGCGCCAACCGCCGCGCGGCAGCAACCCGCTGGTGCACTTCCGGCGCGACCGGCTGCAACCGCCCACCGCCTAGAGCGCACCCCAGGAGAACCATCCGGACACGAGTTAAAAAGTGAGAGCCGGTTACGCCAAACCGGCTCTCGATTAAGGAGGAGAAGAAGAGGCAATTAGCCTTTACTCCCTGTAATCTTATCCTCGCCCTTCTTTTCCTGCTTGACGCTTAACCTACGCCCACCCTACGAATTGCCCCCAAACCCCCAACAGTTCTGCAAGAATCGCCCTTTTTGACACAAAGCGTCTGATTTCAACCTCACAAAACTTCCGGTAGTAGAATCAACCGGCTGGCAGACCCAACATCATTTGTTCACGAGGAGACTATGGAACACGCCATCTACACCAAAAATCTCGGCCGCGTTTACAAAGTGCGCGGCGGCAAAAAAGAAGAGCCCAAGGAACTCACCGCCCTGCGCGACATCAACCTGGAAGTGCCGCGCGGCGAGCTAATCGGCCTGCTCGGCCCCAACGGGGCGGGCAAGACCACCCTCATCAAAATCCTCACCACCCTGCTGGCGCCCTCACACGGCGAGGCCTTTGTGGCGGGCTACAACGTGGCCCAGCAGCCGGATATGGTGCGGCCGCGCATCAACATGGTCTCGGGTGGTGAAACCTCCGGCTACGGCCTGCTGACCGTGCGCGAAAACCTGTGGATGTTCGCCCAGTTCTACGGCATCCCCTCGGATGTGGCCGACAAGCGCATCAAGGACCTGCTCGCCATCGTCGGCCTGGCCGACCGGCTGAACACCAAGTCCTCCGACCTCTCGACCGGCCTGCGCCAGAAGATGAACATCGTGCGCGGCTTCCTCACCGACCCGGACGTGCTGTTCCTCGATGAACCGACCCTCGGTTTGGATGTCAGCGCCGGGCGGGATGTGCGCCAGTTCGTCGGCTCGTGGGTCGCCGACAACCCGGATAAGACTCTGCTGCTCACCACCCACTACATGGTCGAAGCCGATGAACTGTGCGACCGGGTGGCGATCATTGACCACGGCCGGGTGCTGGCCTGCGACAAACCCTCCAAACTCAAACAGGCCCTGCAAAAGGACGCCATCTTCCGCATGGAAGTCAGCCCGCTGAACGGCAAAGGCACGAGCATCTTCGACGGGCTGGGCGGCGTGAAGCAGGTGACCCACAGCGCCCACGATGGCCACTCCAGCCTGGAGTTCATCCTGGCCGAAGAAGATGCGCTCGGCTCGGTGATGAACCGCATGGCGGAGCAGGACATTCACATCCAGAACTTGCAGAAGCGCGAACCGACCCTTGAGGATGTGTTCGTCAGCCTGACTGGCAAGAGCATCACGGAGGCCGAAGGCCATGACCACTAACGCCGCCGTAATGACCGAGCGCGTCCAGAAGCACACCGGCTGGCGCCTGTTCCTGATGACCGTATACGGCCGGGCCTACCCGCGCGTGGTCGGCATGCTGCGCGAACGCTCGTGGATGTTCTTTGACATCTTCCTGCCGATTCTGGGCATCTCCTCGTATGTGTTCGTGTATCAGGCCATCGGCGCGCCGCAGGTCTATATCGGCTTTGTGGTGATGGGCGGGGCAATGACCGCCTTCTGGCTGAATGTGCTATGGGGCATGAGCAGCCAGATGTACTGGGAAAAAGAAACCGGCAACCTGGCGCTGTACATCATGTCGCCCAACTCGCTGATGGCGGTGCTGCTTGGCATGGCGATTGGCGGGCTGTTCTCCACCCTGCAACGCGCCCTCGTCATCACCCTGCTGGGCATGTTCATCTTTAATGTCGAGTTCACCGTCAGTTCCTACAGCCAGTTGTTCGCGGTCTTCATGCTGACGATGGTCGCCCTGTACGGGATGGGAATGATGACCTCCTCGCTGTTCCTGCTGCTGGGGCGCGAAGCCTGGCACTGGTCCAACCTGGCGCAGGAACCCATCTATCTCGCCTCGGGCTTCTTCTTCCCGCTCAAGAGCCTGAATTTCTGGGTGGCGGCCGGGGCCTCCATCATCCCGCTGGCGATGGGGCTGGATGCGATGCGCCAACTGGTGTTCCCGCCCGGCTCGTTCCCGCCCTTTCTGGATGTGCGCCTGGAAATCCTGGTGCTGTTCATCCTGTGCGTGGTGTTCATCGTGGCGGCCAAGTGGCTGCTGGATAAGATGGAACGCCTGGCCGTGGCCGAAGGCCGCCTGACCGAGAACCGCCGCTAAGCGGCCGGAGTGAGAACCCTATGACCACCAAACAAACCGCTTACCGCCACAGCCTGATTCCTCAGAACCCGCGCTGGCTGCCGCGCACCTTCCGCTGGGCGGCCTGGCTGGGCTGGCAAATTGAAAGCAACTGGGCCGACCCGTTCGTGTTCGCCATTTACTCCATCATCAAGCCGCTTTCGGCGGCCGCCATCCTGGTGGTGATGTACAACGTCATCACCGGCGGCCAGTTCGATAACCCGGTCTTCCCCTACATGTACCTCGGCAACGCTTTCTATATTTACGTCGGGGCCATCATGGGCGGTATCTCGTGGGCAGTGATTGACGACCGCGAGCATTACCGCATGCTCAAATACATGTACATCGCCCCGATTCATTACCCCACGTACCTGCTCGGCCGGGGCGTGGCCAAGTTCCTGTTCGGCTCGATTTCGGTCTTCATCACGATTGCCTTCGGGGTGCTGTTCCTGAACGTGCCGATCGACTGGAGCGCGGTGAACTGGGGCCTGCTGGCGCTCTCGCTGGGGCTGGGAGTGCTGATGCTGGGTTTTATGGGCCTGCTGCTGGGTAGCATCACGCTGGTGATTGCCAATCAGGTCTGGTTCCTGGGTGAGGCAGTTGCGAGCGCGCTGTTCCTGTTCAGCGGGGCGATTTTCCCGCTGGAGGTACTGCCGGCCTGGCTGCGGCCGCTGGGGTTCGCCATGCCGCTGACCTACTGGCTGGAGCTGATGCGCCGCGCCCTGGTGGGCGGGGTAGCGGAGGCTTTCCCGACCCTGGCGGCCTTCAGCAACCTGCAACTGATTGGCATTCTGGTCGGGCTGACGGCGGTCTTTGGCCTGCTGGCCTTCGCCGCCTTCCGCTGGTGCGACTACCGCGCCCGCGAACTCGGCTACATTGACCGGGTGACGAATTT
>JANJTX010000147.1 GCA_024710875.1 Anaerolineales bacterium
AGGAAGGTGCTCTTGGCGCGGCTGGCATCCAGAGCCTGGTCACGCGCTATTGCCAGATCATTTAACGCCCGCTCCAGATCCTCCGTGCGCAGGCGCACCTGTTCTTCCATGCCGGTATACAACCCATGCAACCGTTCAGTCATCAGGTTGAAGTTTTCACCCAACTCAATGACTTCATCTTTCATGTAGTTATGCAAGCGCACCAGACGGTAATTGAAATCACCACCACTTACCCGCCGGGTGGCTTCTACGAGTTCACCAATCGGCCGCGAGAAGTTACTTAATATCCCAAGGCCAAAGACCAGGCTGGTCGCCGCCACTATCACGGCAAATACTAATAGCAAAAACTGGATATCCGTCAGCACGCGCAGCAAATCGCGCGTGGGTTGGGCTACCAGCACCACCCCTTGCTCGTTGCCATCCAGCGTCAGGGTGCTTGCCAGCATGCGGCTCTGCCCCTCATCGGCTTCCAGGTTTACGCCGCGCGGCCCACCAGAGAGATCCAGAAAATCCAATGTCAGCAGGTTTTCATAACCCGTTGCAGCGGGCAGGGTGCTGGCGACAACCGCATTGTCCACCACAATCGCCACATCTGCCCCCAGAATATCCCGGATGCGTTGCACATAGGCTTCATCAATGAAAAAGACCGCCATCACAATTCCACCGCGCCCACCACGCACCGGAGCCACGCCAATAATCTGGGACGACTGCGGCGCCAGCACCACCCCGCTGGCCGTCGTCCCCGACTCTACGACCTGCCGGAGCAGCGCATCTCGCATTTGCACGGTCTTCTCGCTCACCTGCAAGCGGCGCGCCACCACCGGGCCACCGTAGTACAACGGCAGGTCCCCCGGCCTGAAGTCGCTCCCGAAATAGCTTAATTCCTGCAACCCCAGCGACTCTTTTGCATTAGACAAGATCGCAGAGATTTGGTTCAGGTCATCGCCGGCCACCACCAATTCGCTCAGATTCGCGGCAAAATTGGCGCTCAAAAAGGCCTGGTTCTCCGAATCTTCAATGAGAGCGGAGACCGAGACTGCCAGGCCTTCAAGCCGGCGATCGGCTTCCTGCTCTACCCGGCTGCTGGCCAATGCCCGAATCCCCGGCAGCAAAACCGCCAGCACCATGACAATGAGAAAAACAAACGGCAGAAGCAGTTTAAAACGGATACTAAGATATTTAGGCATAGCTCACTTCAGTGTTCCGTAATTTTGGCCAATATTCCACAGATTATACACCGTATCCCTGATGGAATTTTGTCGCCCGCAGTGCCATTTCGTGTCAATTCTAACGAATTTGAAAGCTCTGCACTTCATTCGCTCCCGGCTAAAGTCGGCCTTCGGGGACTGTCGTAAAATACAGGCATGGATTCCTCTGCTAATGCGATTGGCACACTGGGCGAAAGCCCCCTGCATGCCGCTCTAAAAGGCCATTATGCCCAGCCCGGCGATGCATTGGAAGCCGACCTCAAAGGCTACATCATTGATATCCTGCGTGGTGCGCAATTAATTGAAATTCAGACCCGCAGTCTGGGTAGTTTGCGCCCCAAGCTCACCGCCCTCCTGCCTCAGCATCCCATTCTATTGGTACATCCCCTCCCAAAGTTGAAATGGATCCAGCGCCAACCCGCGGCCGGTCCGCTGCCGCCGCGCCGCAAATCGCCCAAACAGGCGCGACTGGAAGATGCTTTCCGCGAGCTCCTGCGCATTGCGGACCTGCTGCCCCACCCCAACCTCACCATCTGTCTCGCTTTCATAGAGGTTGAAGAAGTGTGGCGCGAGGATGGCCAGGGCAGTTGGCGGCGCAAAGGTTGGAGCATCGCCCAGCGCCGCCTGCTTGGCCTGTATTCCGAACGCCGCTTGAATGGGCTGGCCGATTACGCCGCCCTCCTGCCACCGACCCTGCCTGAACAATTCACCAATGCCGAGCTCTCCACACTCTCACACATTCCCGGCAGTCTGGCAGGCAAAATGACCTGGACCCTTACCCGCGCCGGCGTGCTGAAACAAGTGGGGCGCGCCGGCCGCGCCAACCTGTTTGAGAGGCTCCTTTGATACAATCTCCTGCAATACAGCGCTTTGGAGCACTCGATGACGATTAAGTCCAATCTACTGGTTGACGAGCCGGACGAAACCTCCCCCATACCGGACCTTTACGCCGCCGAATTTTTACCGCGCCTGTGGCGCAAAGACCACACCTTATGGAGTGATACGCCCACCGAAATCGACAATCGCCTCGGCTGGCTCGATTCCCCCCAGCGGATGCAAGCCGAAGTGCCCGGTATTTTGGGGCTGGTAGATGATGTTCGCCGGGCCGGGCTGGAACAGGCCCTGCTGCTGGGTATGGGCGGCTCCAGCCTGGCCCCGGAAGTCTTCGCCAACACCTTTGGCGTTGCACCCGGATACCTCGACCTCCACATTCTGGATACCACCGACCCGGCCGCGATTCGCGCCGCAGCCGACGCGTTCGACCCGGCCAAAACCCTGTACATCGTTTCCACAAAATCCGGCGGTACGGTCGAGACCCTTTCGCTCTTTAAGTATTTCTACACCCGGGCCAGCCAGACCCTCGGCCCGGGCCGTACCGGCCGGCACTTTATTGCCATCACAGATCCTGGCTCCTCGCTCGCTGCGCTTGCGGCGGAACATAAATTCCGTCATACCTTTCTCAACGACCCGGATATCGGTGGGCGTTACTCGGCGCTTTCATTTTTCGGGCTGGCCCCGGCCGCTCTGTTGGGTGTGGATATCACCGAACTGCTGCGCACCGCCCAGCGCGCCGCTGACATGGATGGCCCAACATCCACCCACAGCCTCGGCCTTGCTCTCGGCGCGATAGTCGGCATGCATGCTCTGCGGGAGCGCGACAAGCTCACCCTGCAGGCCTCCCCTTACCTCGCCCCGGTCTGCGATTGGGTCGAACAACTCGTGGCCGAAAGCACAGGCAAATCCGGCATCGGCATCCTGCCGGTTACCCATGAAAGCATGCCCGAAGAACTGGACTACGGCAACGACCGTCAGTTTGTGGTCATGGCTTATGAAGACGATGAAAACGTCCTCGGTTCGGCGGCCAACCTGTTCCGCCGCGCCCCGGTAACCTCTTTGATACTTGAAGATGAATTTGACCTGGGAGCATTGTTCTTTCACTGGCAGGTTGCTACCGTAGTGGCTGCCCACATGCTCGCCGTGCATCCTTTCGACCAGCCCGACGTAGAGTCGGCCAAGATTCAAACGCGGTCCTTCACCGAATCCTACCTGCGCGAACGCTCCCTCCCCGCCGGTGAAACCACCCCACTGACGGCGGACAATCTGGCTGAATTCCTTGAACGCGCCGAACCGCGCGGCTACATCGCCATTCAGGCCTATCTCGACCCACGCCCTGAAACGACAGAGAGCCTGCGCCAATTGCAAACGTCCATCGCCATCCACACCGGGCTGGCCTGCACGGTTGGCTACGGGCCGCGTTTCCTCCACTCTACCGGCCAGCTCCACAAAGGCGATGCCGGCAAGGGGCTCTTCATTCAATTTGTTTCCACCCCTGACCAGGACCTCCCCATCCCCGACGAGCCCGGCAGTTCCGACAGCCAGATGACTTTCGGAGTACTCAAACAGGCCCAGGCTCTGGGCGATGCCGCCGCCCTGCGTGCCGCCGGCCGGCCCGTGATAACCTTCCTGCTCGATGAAGCAGACACCCATAAATTACTGGCGCTGGCCGAACAACTATGACCACGTCGGAAAACTATAAGCAACAGGCCGCCGAATTTGCCGTTCAGTTCGTCGAGCCCGGCATGGTCATCGGTCTGGGCGTCGGCAGCACCGCCATCCATGCCCTTAACCGCATCGCCGCCCGCTATGCCGAGGGCCTGCTGCCCGGCCTGCTGGCCGTACCCTGCTCGCTATCCATAGAAACGGCCGCTCTCGCCGCCGGTATCCCTCTCACGACCCTCGAAGACCATCCCACTCTTGACCTGACGATTGACGGCGCCGATGAAATTGACCCGCACCTGAATTTGATTAAAGGCGGCGGCGGCGCTCTGCTGCGCGAAAAAATCGTGGCGCAGGCCAGCGCCCGCGAAATCATCGTGGCGGATGCAAGCAAACAATCCGCCGTTCTGGGCCAGCGCTGGCCGCTACCGGTTGAAGTGCTGCCATTTGGTTGGGGGGCACAGGTTGCATTTCTTGAATCGCTGGGCGCAACTGTCCAGTTACGCCGCGCCACCGACGGTAGGATCATCACCACCGACCAGAGCAATTATGTGCTGGACGCCAACTTCGGCCCAATGTCCGCCCCGGCTGAACTCGCCGCAATCCTGGATGCCCGCGCCGGCATTCTGGCGCATGGCCTCTTTATCGGCCTCGCCACCGACCTCATCAGCGCTGGACCAGACGGAATAAAACACATCCAGCGCTCGGCTGGCTAAATCAGCCCTTACCGGTTTGAAAACCCACCCTTAGGAGTTTCAGATGACATCCAAGACTTATATCCCCGAATCTGCCCTCGCGATTGTCGCTCATCCAGACGACATTGAATTTTCATGCGCCGGTACGCTGGCACGCTGGGCCAAAGCCGGCAGCCGCGTGGTCTATTTACTCGTAACCAGTGGCGATGGTGGTATCGCCGACCCTTCCATCAGCAAAGAAGACGCCATGAAAATCCGTGAAGCCGAAAGCCAGCGCGCCGCTGAAATCGCCGGGGTCAAAGAAGTCGTTTTCCTGCGCGTTACGGATGGCATGGTGGAAGCCAATATGGAATTGCGCAAGCGCATCGTGCGCGAAATCCGGCGCATCAAACCTGAAGTCGTAATCGCCGGAGACCCCACCGTCTTCTTTCCCAATGAAACCTACATTAATCATCCCGACCATCGCGCCGTGGCCACCGCCGCCATGGATGCCATCTTCCCAGCCTCCGGTCAGCCGCATGTGTTCCAGGAACTCGAAGCCGAGGGCTTGTTCGCCCACAAGCCGCGCAAGGTGTACATTTCTGTTTGGGATGCCAACGCCAGCACCTATGTGGACATCAGCGAAACGATGGACATCAAGATTGAAGCCTTGCGCGCCCATGCCAGCCAGATGATGGATTGGGGCCCCGGCGATGAAATCCGCAAATGGGCGGCCGAGACCGGCAAAGGCAAAGAAATGGATTACGCCGAAGCCTTCCGCGTAATCACGCTTGAGTCAGACGAAGATTGGGAACTTTCCAAAGGTGACCCGGTGAAAATTTACCAGGCCCGCGAGCAACGTCGCAAGGAAAAAGCAGAGAAAGCCGCCAAAGAGGCTGGCTAGGCGTTAATTTAGTTCAAGGCCAGCAACAACGGGTGGACTGCCTTTTGGCCCGTACCGGCCTCAATTTGGGTACGGCACGAAACGCCCGCCGCTGCCAGAGTACAATCGCCGGCCGCCCGCGCCGCCGGGAACAACGCCAGCTCGCCAACCTGCATGGAGAGCTCATAGTGGTTGGCTTCGTAACCAAACGACCCGGCCATGCCACAACAACCCGCCTGAATCATCTCGACCTGATAGCCCAACGCCGCCAGAAACGCATGGGTAGCCTCTACGCCGCTCGGGTAGCCATCATCGGCGGGCGGTTGGGCTTTCTGGTAGCAATGCCCATGAAATAGCGCCGGCTTGCCAGCCCCGGGTTGCCCCAGCCGCGCCACCCGGGGTAACCCATCTGACCCCGGCCGCACCAGAAATTCATCCACCAGAAAGGCGCGCCGCGCCATTTTTTCCACTGCCGGGTCGCCCGGCAACAAATCAAGGTATTCGTCCCGCAACGTTAATAACTCCGAGGGCTCAACCCCCACAATAGGTATGCTGCCTTGCGGGTCCATTCGGGTGATAGCCGCCAATAGTTGCACCGCCCGCTGGCACGCTTGCGGTAGAAAGCCCTTGGATATCAACGTCCGCCCCGCTCCAACGACTGGCAACTTAAGCACCCGGCAGCCAGCCTTCTCCAGTACGGTCACCGCCGCCGCCCCAATTTCCGGGTAGAAGTATTCGGTAAAGGCGTCACTTAATAGCAGGACGGGCTCGCCTTCTTTTCCAACACTGCCACTGTACCCGCGCCCCGCCAGCCTCGGCAGGCTGCGCTGGTGCGCCAATCCCAGCGCACTCTTTGGCAACACCCCCATCCCCAGGTTGCCCAGCGGGCCAAACCGCCGCCCCACTTTTGCCAAAACATCAATATAACCAAACAGATAATCGCGCAGCGGCCGCCGGTGGCTGCGGTGATAGTGGTGGAGATACTCGTACTTTATCTTCGCCATATCTACGCCGGATGGGCATTCGGCTTTACAACCCTTGCACTCCAAACACAAGTCCAGCGCGCCATGCACGGCTTCTTCGGCCAGCTGCGGGACCGGGAAGCGTCCGGAAAGCATCCCGCGCAGCAGATTGGCCCGCCCGCGCGTGCTGTGTTCTTCTTCGCGGGTGGCCTGAAACGAAGGGCACATCACCCCGCCATCCTTGCGGCACACGCCCGCCCCGTTGCACATTTCAATCGCCCCCAGCAGATTCTCCTGACGGGTGAAGTCCAGTATCGGCTGCCAGGTCTTTGCCCGGTAGTCTGGCCCATATCGCAGGTTTTCATCCATGCGTTGCGCATCAATCACTTTGCCGGGGTTTAGCAATCCCTGCGGGTCAGCCGCCCGCTTCAGCTGCTCAAACGCCCCCGTAATCTCTGCCCCATAGCCGCGCACCAGCCACTCGGCATGCGAGAGGCCATCGCCATGTTCGCCACTCAACGCGCCGCCCAGGCTCAAGGTCAGGTCCACCACCGCCCGGCTGATGGCGCGCATCTGCTCCACGCCTTGCGCTGTCTTCAGGTTAATCAATGGCCGCACATGCAGGCAACCCGCCGAAGCATGGGCATAAAAATCGCCCCCGGTGCCACGCTCGGCCAGAATGCGTTCAAAGGCGCGCACAAACTCCGCCAGCCGCGCCACCGGCACCGCCATGTCTTCTACAAAGGGCAGCGGTTTGGCATCCCCCGCCACGGACATCAGCAACCCCAGCCCGACCTTGCGTACCGCCCACACTTCCGCCTGCTGCGCCGCGGTTTCTGCCACCACCACCGCCGCCCCCAGGGCCTGCACCTGTTCCCGCAATCGCTGGGGCTCATCCCCGGCAAACTCCACTACCAGCAGGGCCGCCGGGTCGCCGGCCACAAATCCCAGCCGGGCGGCATAGGCGGGCACCGCCCGCGCCCGCGCGATGAGCGCCCGCGGAATCAGCTCCACCGCCGAAGGGCCGCGTTCCAGCAAGCCCGGAGTCGCTTCGCAAGCCGCCACAATGCTCTCATACGACAACACGCCCAGGCAGGTGTATTTTGGTTTCTGCACCAGATGGACGGTTGCTCGTTTGGTCACCGCCAGCGTGCCTTCCGAACCGACCAGCAATTGCGCCAGGTTGATTTCATCCGGCCCAACCGGCGGATAATGTGACCCGCGCTCGCTGGCCTGCCAGTTGGGCGGCTGGCTCGCCGACCAGCCCAGCAGGTAATTCAGCCCGTAGCCAGAGGCGCGCCGCCAGGTACGCGGCCAGCGCTGCCGGATTTCTTCAGCCTGCTCCCGGCGCACTGTCAGGCTGGCACGCAGCAGGGCGGCTGCCCGGCCATTGCCCGCGGCCTGCCGTTCTGCCTCTTCGATTGAGATGCTTTCAAAACAAGCCGTTTCGCCCCCCGCCAGCGCCGCTTCTATGGCAAGCACATGGTCGCTGGTCATGCCATACAGAATAGAATGCGCCCCGGTGGAGTTGTTGCCCAGCATCCCGCCGATAGTCGCCCGGTCGGCCGAGGCCGGGTCCGGCCCAAACATCAGCCCTTGCCGCCCAGCCGCCGTATTCAAGGCATTCAGCACCACCCCCGGTTGCACAACCGCCTGTCGCGTTTCAGGATTGATTTCTTCAATCTGATTCAAGTAGTGGGTGCAATCCAGCACCAATGCCGCCCCCAG
>JANJTX010000097.1 GCA_024710875.1 Anaerolineales bacterium
CGCGGTATCGCTCTCGCTGCGGTACAGATAGGACTGAATCACCATTCCAACATTCTCATAACCAGCCGCCTGCATCCGCTGGTGAATTTCCAGGGTTGCTTCCAGACAACCAAAGTCTTCCATATCCACCCGCACAAACAAACCGTACTCACGGGCACGTTCCAGGACCTTTTTCAGGTTCTCGGCGCACAGGTCAGCATCCAGCGTCAGGCCAATCTGGGTAAGCTTCAGGGACAGGTTCGCTTTCACTCCGCTGCGCTGAATACCATCCAGGATCCCCAAAATCTCGGCCGTGGTGGCCCGCGCCTCGCCCGGCGTGGTGGTATCTTCGCCCAATTGGTCCAGCGTAGCGGTCAGCCCGGCTTCATTCAGGGCCTTTACCGCCGCCAGGGCTTCTTCCAGCGTTTCGCCCGCCACAAACCGGCGCACCACCCGCCGCGCCAGCCACCAGCGCGTGACCATCCGCTTCATCCAGCCCGCTTTGGAAAGTGTTATCAACAGGGAACGCAGCATTTACACCACCTGATCTTGGTTTGCGAGTGCGACAATGTCTGTTCAATGCTCGCCTGCTGGCATTTTAACATTAAAGCCCTTATGTTATACTTTTCACACTTGCAGACTTAGATGTCACCGTTGATTTCCGCTTAAACCCCCCACCAAACTTCAGGAGTTTCCCGTGCGCACGCGTCGTCGTTCCAGCGCCGCTCAATGGTTTTTCAGCACTATTCTGCTCGCCGCAGTCGTTCTACTGGCAATCCAGCTGGTGGTCTTCAGTCGCTCTCGCATCACCTACCCGGTCGGCCTGACGATTGGCGATGTACCGGTCGCCAACCTCAACCGTGAGCAGGCTGCCCAGCGCCTGCTGGCGGTGTACAACCTGCCGGTCGAGTTGCGCTTTGACGGCCAGCCAATTCACCTTGACCCCACCACGGTTGGCTTCCAGCTCAATCTGGAGAGTATGCTGGCTGCCGCCGATCAGGCCCGCGTGGGCGGCTCCTTCTGGGCCGAATTCTGGGCTTACCTGTGGGGGACCCGCAGCGCCGCCACCCGCATCCCACTGGACGCCACGTACTCGGAGAGCCTCCTGCGAGCCTACCTGACCGAAGATCTGGCACTGCGCTACAACCGCCCGGCCGCCCCAGCCCGGCCACAGACCGGAACGCTCAACTTCACCCCCGGCACCCCCGGCCTGGAAATTGATACCGATGCCGCTGTGCTGGTCGTCAGCAATGCTATGTTCTCCCCCGGCCAGCGCAGCGTGGACCTGCCCGTGCGCCGCATGACCGCCAGCCGACCCTCCTTCCAAAATTTGGAAATCTTTCTCCAGCAAACCATTAACACTTCTGGCTATGACGGCATCGCCAGTATCTACCTGCTGGACCTCCAATCCCAACAGGTGATGTATTTCATCACCAACAACGGCGTGCCGATTTCCACCACGCCAGACCTGGCCTTCACTGCTTCCAGTACCATCAAAATCCCGATTATGGTTTCCGCTTTCCGCCGTCTTACCGAGAATTCCAGCCCGGAGGCCTTCAACCTGCTGGCTGGGATGATTGAGGACTCCGGCAATGACCCGGCCGACTGGCTGATGGAGCAGTTCATTGACCCCACCCGTGGCCCGTTGCTGGTCACCGCGGACATGCAGGCCCTCGGCCTTGACAATACCTTCCTGGCCGGCCATTTCCGCCCCGGCTCGGTACTGCTGCAACGCTTTACCACTCCCGGCAATTCCCGTACCGATGTCACCATCAGCCGCGACCCCTACAACCAGACCACCCCATTGGAGTTGGGCTTGCTGTTGGAGGACATCTACCAGTGCTCGCAGAATGGGGGCGGGGCGCTAGCGTCCGTCTTTGGCGGTGAAATTACCCAGGCCGAGTGCCAGCGCATGCTCGAATACCTCTCGCGCAACTTTGTGCCATTCCTGATTTCCGCTGGCGCCCCCGAAGGTACCCGCATCGCCCATAAACACGGCTGGGTAACCAATCCGAGTGGAGAAATCACCACCATTGGCGATGCCGCCATCGTGTTCACCCCCAGCGGCAACTACATCCTGGTCATCTTCTTCAATCATCCGGTACAGTTGGTCTGGGACCCGATTTCCACCCTGATTTCCGACCTCGCCCGCCTCGTCTACAACTACTACAACATCAGCCAGTAACCGTCCATCACTGAAACAGCCCGGCCCCCAGATAGGCCGTTACCAGCATTTTTAACAGTTTGCCCCAGAACGCCCAGAATACAAATTTTGCCGGGGGCATTTTCAGCGAGCCAGCCGCCATCCCGGCCAGGTCAAAAAACGGGTTGGGAATGAACGCCAACACTGCAATTGTCAGCGGGCCATTGCGCTGCATCCAGCCTTGCAGGCGGTCATAGATAGCCGCTTTTTCCAGTACCGCCTGTCCGCTGTACCCCGCCAGATAGCCCGAGAGTTCACCCAGCGCCGCCCCGGCCGCCGCCCACAGCGCCACCCAAAGCGGGTTAAAGCGCGCCCCAAAACTGAATACCAGCAACAGCCCGGGGGCTGGCAGGATGACAGTCGCATTCGAAATAATTGAGAAGATAAAGATGCCCGGGTAGCCATAATTACCAAGCTGCTCGGCCTGCTCTTCCGGCAGCAAAAAAATCCCCACACTCACCGCCACCACCAATAGCAACGCCGCGCCGCGCAGCAGTGCTGCGCGGCGCGGGTTAGGCATTTCTTTGGAGGCGTCGGCGTTCAGGCCGGCCGCCTATTCTTCCACGATGGTGACGGAAATCAGCGCCGTGCCGCCCTTAATCGCCATCAGGGTGTCTTCGCCGGCGGTCAATTCGCCAAAGACGGCGTGCTTGCCATCCAACCAGGACGTTTCCAGATGGGTGATGAAGAACTGTGAACCGTTGGTGTTCGGTCCGGCATTCGCCATCGAAAGGATGCCCCGCTTGCTATGCTTGAGGCTGCTGTCAAATTCATCCTCAAAGCGGTAGCCCGGGCCGCCCCGGCCGCTGGCCGTCGGGTCGCCGCCCTGCACCATGAAGTCATCAATCACGCGGTGAAAGGTCGTATTGTCATAGAAGCCTTCGCGCGCCAGAAAGACAAAGTTGTTCACCGTGCGCGGTGTCTTATCCGCGAACAGGGCCAGCGTCATCTCGCCGGCGCCAGTCTTCATAATTGCGGTGTATTTTTTGGCCGGGTCAATCGTCATCGCCGGCGGGGCGCTCCATTGCTTGTCAGTTGCCATCGGGGTCTTTCCTTTCAGGGTTGATTGAGTTAGCGCTTTTCAGAGACTTCCACCAGTTGCCCCACGCCGTCATACCCGCGCAGCAGGGCTTCAATCCGCGCTGTAACCATATCCAGCGCCACCTGATTGTAGCCGCCTTCGGGGATGATGACATCCGCGTAGCGTTTGGAGGGTTCCACAAATTCAAGGTGCATCGGCCGCACCGTGTTCTGGTACTGCGCCAGCACTGACTCGGTCGTCCGGCCGCGCTCGTGGATGTCGCGTTCCAGCCGCCGTATCAGGCGGATGT
>JANJTX010000129.1 GCA_024710875.1 Anaerolineales bacterium
TTCCCGATTGAGGTGCTGATTGGCCGCCTGACCACCGAGCAAATCTGGCAGGGTTTCGCTGCCCAATTGCTCTGGATTGGCATCAGTTTTCTGATTGTTAACCTGGTTTGGAAACAGGGCTTGAAACGCTTTACAGCGGTAGGAGGCTGATGATGATTCGTGCTTTTAAACTTTTCGGGTTGTTTGCCCGTATCAGCACCCTCAACGAAATGCAATACCGCGCCAACTTCTTCATCCAGATGCTGCAATCGCTGATTGCCCTGGGCACCGGCCTGGCGGTGTTGGCGGTGGTTTTCAGTTATACCGACAACCTGCGCGGCTGGAGCAGCGGCGAATTGCTGGCCGTGATGGGTGTGCATATCCTGATGGGCGGCATCATGCGCACGGTCATCCAGCCCAACATGGGGCGTTTGATGGAAGAAGTGCAGGAAGGCACGCTGGATTTTGCCCTGACCAAGCCGGAAGACTCGCAGGTCATCGTCAGCGTGCGCCAGTTCGCCATCTGGGCGGTGGTGGATATCCTGATGGGCCTGATTGTGCTGCTGTGGGCGCTGGCGCGTATTGGCAACGCCACCACCCTGGGCAGTGCGGCCTTGTTTGTGGTGGCCCTGTTCCTCGGTGCGATCATGATTTACTGCGTCTTCCTGATGTTCACCACCCTCGCCTTCTGGTTTGTGCGGGTGTGGGAACTGATGGAGATGTTTCAGAGTTTGTATCAGGCCGGGCGCTGGCCGGTGGGCATGTACCCGGATTGGCTGCGGGCGGGCCTGACCTACCTCATCCCGGTCGCGTTTGCGGTGACGGTGCCAGCCGAAGCGCTGACCGGCCGCCTCACGCCCCAGACCATGCTGATTGCCGCTGGCTTTACGCTGGTGCTGGCGATTGTATCCCGCAAAGTCTGGCACTTCGGCCTTCGGCATTACACCAGCGCCTCATCGTAAATCAACTAATCGCCTCGTAACCGGCCATCGTAAGGTGGCCGGTTTGTATTTAAGCCTACCCCGCCAGCCGTACCCGCCGGAAGGTCTCGGCGTACTCAAATGAAACCTGCTCGGCGCGCTCACTGTGGCGCTGGCGCAAACGTTCTTCCAGTTCGGCCGGGTCGCCAATCTGGCTTTTGTGTTCCCACAAGGCCCTGATTTTCTGGTCCATTGTAGCGCTGATGTCCACCCAGTAATTCGGCGTTTCGGTGAATTGCAGAAAGATATCCAGCACCTTGTGGGGTTCCAGCCCGGCGGCCTCGTGCTCGGGGAAGTTCAGGCGGTCGCGCGCCAGCGGAAAGACCGCATCCAGCACGGTATCGCCCACTACGCGGTGGTCGGTATGGTTCAGCGCCATGTTCTGAAAAATACGCGTGGTCGGGTCATGGGTGATGAGCACATCCGGCCGGTGGGTGCGGATCTGGCGCACGATGAGCTCGCGCAGCGCGGGCGTGTTCTGGATTTCGCCATCCGGCTGGCCGAGGAAGACCACATTCTGCACCCCCAGCACGGCCGCTGCGGCGCGCTGTTCGGCCTCACGCAGGGCTACCAGTTTTTCGGGAGTCATGTCATTGTCGGCCGTGCCTTTGCGGCCATCCGTGACAATCACAAAGGTAACGTTTGCGCCGCCCTGCACCCAGCGGGCGATGGTGCCGCCGGCGCCGAATTCGGGGTCATCCGGGTGGGCGACGATGAGCAGCACCCGCTCGGGCTGCGGAAAATTATTCGTCATACATATCTCCTTTTGGTTGGCAGTCCCGCTGATTATAAAAGAAAGCCCCCAGCGAGGTCGCTCGCCAGGGGCAATTCTCTTAAGTAAACTGTTTTTACAGTTCGTCTTTGTCTAAATCCAGATTTACAGAAACGATTGGCTTGCGCTTGCCAAACAACGGGCGCACCATCAGCCAAATGCCCCAGGCAATCAGTAGCGCCGGCCAGTACGGGCCGAGCAGCGAGGGCTGGTTGAAGATGAACTGGCGGAAGAAAGTGCTGAACACGAGGAACAGGATAACGCTGGTCATCATCGTATTCAGGCCTTCGCTCAGTGCTTTGCGGAACTTGCCCTGCAACAGATTATCCAGGAATACGCCAATGCCGACAAAACCGATGATGAGCGTCCAGGCATAGGCCCAGGCTTCCCATTCGCCGGTGCGGTTCATATAGAACAAGATACCGCCAATGCCCATCAGGATGCTGGCCGGTACCGCCAGGCCGCTTTCGCCGCCGATGATGGCCGCTACCAGGAACAACAACCCGAGGCCGACCACCCACATCGGCCATTCGGCAAAGCTATCCGCCCAGGCGGCCAGGCCGGGCACAAACTGCACTGCCAGAAACCAGCCGCCCACGAGCACCAGCAGTACGCCGATGGTAATACTTCCTCTACGAGATTCCATGTCCTGCTCCTTGAACAATTTGATTCATGCTACTAATGATACGCAATTTCAGGCCAGGAGTTGCAAAAAACAGCCTCCCGGGTTGACCGGAAGGCTGTGTGAAAACCAGAGACTTAAACAACGCTTAACTCTCTACATCCTGGGTTTTGCGGGCTTCGCGCCCGGGCTTAACGTGAAAGATCACTTCGTTTTCGTCGTTCACATCCGCCAGAATGGTGTCGCCGGGCTTGAATTCGCCCTTCAGCAGGCTGACCGAGAGCGGGCTTTCGACATGCTTTTGCAGCAGGCGCTTGAGTGGCCGCGCCCCAAAGGCCGGGTCGTAACCGGTTTCGGCCAGCCAGTTGGCGGCCTTCGCCGAGAGCTCCACCTTCAGGCCGCGCTCCAGCAGGCGTTCGCGGATTTCCTGCATCTGCAACACCACGATTTCCTTCATCTCCGCCACTGTGAGGGCCGAGAAGGTGATGATTTCGTCAATCCGATTGATGAATTCCGGCCGGAAGGTGTCCTTGAGGGCCTTCTCGATTTTCTGGTGCGCCTGGCGCACTTCATCGCTGTCTTCGGCTTTCAGGAAGCCCAGCGAGCCGGACTTGCGCACAAACTCGGTGCCGAGGTTGCTGGTCATAATCAGCACGGTGTTGCGGAAGTTCACCACCCGCCCCTGGCCATCCGTCAGGCGGCCATCGTCCAGGATTTGCAGCAGCGAGTTCCACACTTCCGGGTGCGCCTTTTCGATTTCGTCGAACAGAATCACGCGGTACGGGCGGCGGCGCACGGCTTCGGTCAGTTGGCCGCCTTCCTCGTAGCCCACGTATCCGGGCGGGGCGCCAAACAGGCGTGAGGCGGTGTGCTGTTCGCGGTATTCGCTCATGTCAATCCGCACGAGGGCGTCCTCGTCATCAAACATGAATTCGGCCAGCGCTTTGGCCAGCTCGGTCTTGCCGACGCCCGAAGGGCCAATGAAGATGAACGAGCCAATCGGCCGCTTGGGGTCCTTGAGGCCGGAGCGCGCCCGCCGGATGGCATCTGCCAGGGCGTGGATGGCTTCCTTCTGGCCGATGATGCGCTCGCTCAAACGGTCTTCCATTTGCAGCAGTTTTTCGGACTCGGTTTCCAGCAACGTCGCCACAGGGATACCGGTCCATTGCGCCACCACTTCGGCGATGTCGTTCTCATCCACCAGTTCATCCAGTTGGTGTTCAGATTCCCACTTGTCTTTTTCGGCGTGGAACTTGTCTTCCACCCGCAGGCGCTCGGCTTTCTTTTCGGCGGCGCGCTCGTAGTCGCGCTCCAGCCCGGCCTGTTCTTCTTCGGCCAGCAGGCGGTCGAGTTCAGACTTCATCGCCTTCAGTTCCGGCGGCAGGGCCGATAGGCCGACCCGCAGTTTGGCGGCGGCTTCGTCCATCAGGTCAATGGCTTTGTCCGGCAGGCGCCGCTCGGTGACGTAGCGGGCCGAGAGCTTGACCGCCGCCGTGAGGGCCTCATCCGTAAAGCGCACTTTGTGGTGGGCTTCGTAGCGGTCACGCAGGCCCTGCAACATCAGTACGCTGTCTTCTTCGCTGGGCTCTTCCACATACACTGGGGCAAAGCGACGTTCAAGGGCGGCATCTTTTTCGATGAATTTCTGGTATTCGTCCAGCGTGGTGGCGCCGACCGCCTGCAACTCGCCGCGCGCCAGGGCCGGCTTGAGCATGTTGCTGGCATCCATGGCGCCCTGGGCTGCGCCGGCCCCCACGACCGTGTGCAGTTCATCAATAAACAGGATGATTTCACCTTCGCCGCGCTGTACTTCTTCAATGGCGGCTTTCAGGCGCTCTTCAAACTCGCCACGAAAGCGCGAGCCGGCAATCATCGCGCCGAGGTCGAGAGCAATGACTTTCTTGCCGGAGAGGATTTCAGGCACATCATTGGTGGAGATTTTCTGGGCCAGCCCTTCCACAATGGCGGTCTTGCCCACGCCCGCCTCGCCAATCAGCACCGGGTTGTTCTTGGTGCGGCGGCTCAAAATCTGGATAACGCGCATAATTTCGGCATCCCGCCCGATGACCGGGTCGAGCTTGCCTTCGCGCGCTGCCAGGGTGAGGTCGCGCGAGAATTTCTCCAGCGTGCGGAAGCGGCTTTCAGCCTGCGGGTCGGTGATGCGCTGGCCGCCGCGCAGCTGGTTGATGCCATCCAGCACGCGTTCCTTGGTGATGCCGGCGCCTTCCAGCAGGCGGGCGGCCGGGGTGCTGCGCTCGCTCAAGATGGCGAGGAAGATGTGCTCGGTGGAGATGTACTCGTCTTTCAGGCGGTTGGCTTCTTCGTTGGCGAGGTCAATAATGCGCTTGACGCGCGGGGTGATGAAAATCTGGCCCGCGCCGCCGCCAAAGATATTGGCCTTGGGGCTGGTGCGCAAGATGTAGTCCAGCCGTTCGGTCAGGGCATCTGAATCGGCTTTGAGGATTTCAAGTAATTGGGTAATCACGCCCTGCGGCTGTTCAATCAGCGCCAGCAGGATGTGTTCGGTATCAATCTGGTTGTGGCCGTAGCGCTGGATGATTTCAGCGGCGCGCTGGGCGGCCTCCTGGGCACGCTCGGTGAAGCGGTCAAATCGCATCATGGCAAACACTCCATATCCGGTCTGCGGGGTCGGATGGCCGCAAACCTGCGCACGGACACTCGATTTTAATCACAGACGTGGGGGAACAAATTTCAAGACAATTATACAGGGGCTTGGTATGCAGTTTGTCAGATTCGCGTTAGAGAATTGTAGGCGGGGTTAGAATAAACATTACGGCGCCCGCGTCGGCGTAACCGTCACCGGGTTGAGGTTGTACTGTGGCAGCCAGCCGGTGCGGCCTTCGCGGTCGCGCACTTCCAGCCACACCCAGCCATCCACAATTTCATAGCCATACAACACCGTCACCACGCTGCCGGCCGGCAAAAAGCCAATCCGGGCCTGGTCCAGCCCCGGCCCGGCGCGTAACGAGAGGCCTTCGCCGCTCACCCGCCACACGGCCGCCAGCCCCGGCGTGGGCGTGTAGGTGGCAGTAGCGGTTGCAGTGGCGCTGGCCGTGGGGGTGCGGCTGGCGGTGGCTGTAAAGGTGGCTGTTGGGCGAGGGGTACTACTGGCACTCTGACTTGGGCTGAAAGTGGCCGTGAAGGTAGGGGGCACGCGCGGGTCTAGCCGGGCGGCCAGCACCTGGTTGACCTGCAGCCGTACCGGGCGCTGTAAATCAGAAGCGATATTGGCCTGCAACTCCACAATGTCCGCATAGCGCAGGTTTTGGGCGGTGAGAATCGCGATCTCCATATCCAGGGCATCCCCGCTTTCCTGCCAGGAGATATCGGTTAATTCGCCGTCAATGGCAGTCACTTCTTCGAGAACGACCTGATTGATTTGCCGGCTCAAATTGGCATCCAGCACGAAGCGGTACGACTGGTAGCCCAGCGGCAAGAGCAGCAGGCCAGAAAAAGTCAGCGAAACGAGCAGCGAGCGCGGCAGACGCCCCTCGGCGTTGCGGCCGGGCGGCGAAAACCCCATAATGAAGAACAACAGGCTGGCCGAAGCCGCAATCGTCACGGCGTTGGTGATGAAGAGCAGAAAAGCGCCGCCGGCCACATCCCAGCGGCCGAGCGCAATGCCAATCCCCACGGTGCATAGCGGTGGCATCAGGGCCGTGGCAATCGCCACCCCCGGCATGGCCGCTGAAAGCTGGGGCTGGATGAGGGCAAACGTGGCTGCCAGCCCACCCGCCAGCGCCACGCCGAAGTCAAAGGGGGTCGGCCGGGTGCGTGAGAGCACCTCGGAGGGCAGGTCCTGTAAGCTGATGAAAGGCAGCAGTGAATTCGTCAGCGTGATAAGAATGGAGATGACCATCGCCACCAGGGCGCCGCGCAGCAGGGCGGTGCTGGCCGAGCGCACCAGCGTGGTATCGCCTTTGATGCTGGCCAGCCCCAGCCCGAGAATCGGCGACATGAGCGGCGCAACCAGCATCGCCCCGATGATGGTCGCGGCCGAGTTAATCAGCAAGCCGAACGTGGCAATCATGCAGGAAAGCACCACCAGCACGAAGAAGTCAAAATCGGGCGTGGAGGACTCACGCAACTTCATGATGACTTCGGCCTGGCGTTCAATGCCAACCGGCGGCAGGACGCGCCGGATAAGATGCCGGAAGTAGATACGCAGCCGGTTCAGGAAGTACAGCAACAATGGCCCGAGTTTATTGGGCGGGGGCGGCAGAGGAGCGCTGGAGGGCGGGTTTTGCATGGCGAGAGTATTGTACCGAAGGGCGCAAATAAAAACAGCCGATTTCGTGAGGAAATCGGCTGTTGAAAAGCGGGGAGGGGAGCGGCTTACAACCAGCCGCGCATTTCCATCGCTTCGACCACTTTGCCAATTGAGACCATATAGGCTGCATCGCGCATAAAGGCCTTCTCGCGCAGGCTCATTTCCAGCACATTGGCGAAGGCGCGGGTCATCTTGGTATCCAGGCGTTCCAGGACTTCATCCTTCTGCCAGTAGAAGTTCATGTCGTTTTGCACGCCTTCAAAATAAGACACCGTCACCCCGCCGGCATTGCACAAAAAGTCTGGAATAACGAAAATATTATTCTTTTCCAGAACGGCATCGGCTTCCGGAGTGGTGGGGCCATTGGCGCCCTCGGCCACGATTTTGACCCGGGCGCTGATTTTATTGACGCTTTCCCCGGTAATCTGGGCTTCCAGAGCAGAGGGGATGAGCACATCCACATCCTTGCTTATCCAGGCTTCGCCTTCTTCAATTTCATAGCCGGCGGCCGTCGCTTTGCTCTTGTCGATACTGCCGTATTGGTCGGTGATGCTCATCAGGAAATCGGCATCCACGCCATCCTTGTGCGAAACGGTGTACGGGGCGCGGTCTTCGCGGTCCCAGTAGGAGACGCAAACGACCTTGCCGCCCAGAATTTCCTTAAAGCCCTTGGCGGCGTACTGCGCCACATTGCCAAAGCCCTGCACCGCTGCAGTGGATTTGGCCGGGTCCAGCTTGAGATGCTTCATGGCTTCGCGTACGTTGTAAATCACGCCATAACCGGTGGCCTCGGTGCGGCCCAGCGAGCCGCCGCTGCCCACCGGCTTGCCCGTGATAACGCCGGGGGTGTACTCGCCCACCAGTTTGGAATATTCGTCCATCATCCAGCCCATCATCTGGCTGTTGGTGCCGACGTCCGGGGCGGGCACATCCAGGCGCGGCCCGATGTTGCGGTGAATCTGGCCGATCCAGCCGCGGGTCAGTTTTTCTTTTTCAGGCAGAGAGAGGGTAGCCGAGTCGACCGCCACACCACCTTTGCCGCCACCGAGCGGGATATCGGCCACGGCGCATTTCCAGGTCATCCACATCGCCAGGGCGCGCACTGTGTCCATTGTTTCCGAGGGGTGAAAGCGAATGCCGCCCTTGCTGGGGCCGCGCGCATCGTTGTGCTGGACGCGGTAGCCAAAGAATACGCGAATGTTGCCATCATCCATCTTAACTGGAATCTGGAACTTAAACTCACGGGTCGGCCAGCGTAAAATCTCGCGCACCTGTGAGTCGAGGTTGAGCATTTCGGCCACATCGTCGAATTGCTTTTGGGCCATTTCAAAGGCGTTGGTGGTATTGGACATGCGTGGGTTCCTTGTGTCTCAAGAGGTGTAGGGGCGCGGCGCGCCGTCAAATCGAGTGTACTTGTTTCAGGCTCGTCGTCAAGGTATATGGCCAGCATTGAGGACGAACGGCCCACAGAATACAGGAAACCTGACATCCAAATTATAGCAGGGCCGCGGGGTTCAGGCTGGCGAGTGAGGTGGACTTAATCCATCTGGCGCTGCAACTCGGCTTGCAGGGCTTCCGGGTGGGCGCGCCCGTTCGACCGGCGCATAGCCTGCCCGAACAGAAACTGGAGTACACCAGTCTTGCCATTCTTGTAACTCACTACTTGCTCCGGATGGGCGGCCAGTGTTTCGCCCACCCAGGCGGCCAGTTGGGCCGGGTCGCTGATTTGGCGCAGGTCGCGCTCGGCCACAATCGCGCTGGCGCTTTGGCCGGTGGCGAGCATTTCTGCCAGTACAGTTTTGGCGGTGTTCTGGTTGATTTCCCCGGCGGCGGCCAGGCGCACCAGCTCGGCCAGGGCCGCCGGTTCCAGCGGGAATTCCGAAATCCCCAGCCCGTGCTGGTTGAGCCAGGCGAAGACCTCGCCAGTCAGCCAGTTGGCGGCAGCCTGGGGCGTGCTGGCGGCGGTCAGCGCTTCGTAGTAATCGGCCACGGCCGGGTCATCGGTCAGGGTTTCGGCAGTGGAGCGCGCCAGGCCATATTGTTTCTGGAAGCGGGCGGCGCGGGCTTGCGGCAGTTCCGGCAGGGCGGCCCGGGCTTTTTCCAGCCAGTCTGCGGAAATGAGCAGTGGCGGCAGGTCTGGTTCGGGGAAGTAGCGGTAGTCCTCGGCATCTTCCTTGCTGCGCTGGGGTAGGGTGTGGCCGGCGGCCTCATCCCAGCCGAGGGTTTGCTGGGACACGGCTTGCCCGCTTTCCAGTACCGCCGTCTGGCGTTCAATCTCATAGGCCACCGCCTGCTCCAGGCTGCGAAAGGAACTTAAGTTTTTGACTTCCACCCGGGTGCCAAACTCCGCGTTCCCCAGCGGGCGCAGCGAGATGTTGGGTTCAATCCGGAACAGACCTTTTTCCAGGTCGCCGGAGTTCACGCCCAGGTAGCGCAACAGGTTGTGGATTGCCACGGCGTAGGCCCGCACTTCGGCGGCGCTGTGCAGGTCCGGCTCGCTGACGATTTCCAGCAGTGGCACGCCCGCCCGGTTGAGGTCCACTAGGGTGGCGGGCTGGTTCCCTTCGGTCAGGTGGGTGAGTTTGCCGGTATCTTCTTCCAGATGCACGCGCCGGATGCGGATGGTCTTTTCGCCGGCCTCGGTATGTATCTGTATCCGTCCATTGCGCGCCAAGGGTTGGTCATATTGCGATATCTGGTAGCCTTTGG
This sequence comes from Anaerolineales bacterium, assembly GCA_024710875.1. Taxonomy (GTDB): domain Bacteria; phylum Chloroflexota; class Anaerolineae; order Anaerolineales; family UBA11579; genus SCUK01. The sequence goes on from JANJTX010000129.1 coordinate 9,354, forward strand.
GCAGGTCCGGGTAGAAATAGGATTTGCGGGCGAACACGCTCACCGGCGCGACCTCGCACGACAGCGCCAGGGCGACCTGCAGGGCGTAGTCCACCGCCTGCTGGTTGAGGGTGGGCAGTGTGCCGGGCAGGCCGGCGCACACCGGGCACACCGCCGCATTGGGTTCAGCGTGGGTCGAGCCCACCAGCCGGCAGGCGCAGAACATCTTGGTGCGGGTTTCCAGCACGGCGTGGATTTCAAGCCCGATAACGGGTTGGTAGGTGACGGTCATGGTGGGGGTATTCTAACGGAGGAAGAAATAACCGGGGCGGTCCACAGACCGCCCCGGCATCCTCACTTGACGAATTTCATCAAGACTACGGCGTGCTGACCACAAAATTGTCAAAGTGGATATCGGAACGGGTGGCGCTGAAAGTGCCGGCCATCAGGCCAACATCGCCACTACGGATGTCATTATCCTGCACTTCCATCAGTAGATAGCCATTCACAATCAGGCGCAGGCTGTTGCCTATGCACTCGCCGCGGATGGTGTTGCTGGCATTGCCCTGATTAATCACATCGCTGTAGCCCATGCCGCCATCCAGCCCAATGAACTCAAGGTCGCCGCCACTCACTCGCTTGCGAACGCCGTAGTACCCATCGCTGGAGATAACCAGGACATAGAAATTGTCTACATCCTGATGGCGGCAGATAACGCCGTAATTGTTGTCATCATCCGTGTCCACGCTGGAAGTTCCGCCAACCTTGGCCGCTGTAACTTCAACAATCACATCCCCAAAATCGCGCCCCGGGTTGGCCCAGAACAGGTAGTAATCCGTCAGAATGGAAATGATGTAATCGCCATTTCCGTAATCTGTCCCGCCATTGCTGTCGCTGTAACGGTCCCAGCCGGTGTTCGGGTTGGAGAAGTCATCGCTAAAGACCACTGCTCCGCTGCTGGGTTGTACGCTGACCGGCGCGCCGGCACTGGAGACATTAATTTGCCCATTGCGGGCAGCCGCAATCAGCGGGAGCGCCAGGTTGATTGGCCGCAGGGCGTTGATGAAGCCGCCGGTCGGGATGCAGGCATCGCGGTCATCAATCTGGCCGTCGCGGTTGGTGTCGGCCAGTACGCGGCAATCCACGAACTGGTCATCGCCGCCATAGCCAAGCTGGGTCGGGATGCCGACCAGATAGCCGTTGGCATCCGCCGCCAGACCGCCGGAGTTGCCGCCGGCGATGGTGGCGCTGGTCTTGATGAAGGCCCGGTCGCCATAGCCGGGTTCAGAAGTGAAGCCGCTGACCTCGCCGCGCGTCAGGGTGATCGTTTCGCCGCCAATGCCGGGATAGCCGATGATGGTGATGGCGTCGCCCAGCCGCAATTGGCTTGGGTCGCCCAACGGAACGTAGGGCAGGTTGAGGCCCGCGTGGTTCACGTCATTGCTGCTCATGTCGCGTATGACCCGGATGACGGCGATATCCAGTTTTTCATCGGCCTGGTACACCTGGGCGTAGTAACGCGCTTCGGGTGGACGGTCTTCGCTGGTGCTCATCGCCACAATCAGCGCATCTACGGGGTAGTAGCGGTCCGGCAGGACGACATGGGCATTGGTGAGGATGTAACCATCTGGCGTGATGATGGTGCCGGAGCCGGTCCAACTGGGTTGTAACTGGCCGTTGTTGTCATAGGTCATGGCCCAGATCTGCACCACCGCTTCGTAGGGGATGGCGCTCGGCCCGCCGCTGGCCGGGGCGGCGGTGGGCGCTTCGCTGGTGGGGGTCGCGCCGGCATTGCAGGCCAGGGCAGTCAGCGCCAGCACAAAAACAAAAACGAACAGTTTGCGAGTGGAACGGGATGTTGCAGACATGGCTCAATCCTTTGGGGGTACGGGCGGTGGCTGCCCAAGTGTGCCTGTATTTTACAAGATAGCGCCTAAAACGGAATAGCCAAATCAGGCCAACCGGCGCAAATCAAAAAGAGCCCCGGCCGGGGCTCTTTTGAGTCGGATTGGGTGTTGCAGTTAGAGCAGTCCGTCCAGCGGGGCGTACTCCAGGTCAAACGCTTCGGCCACAGCCTTATAGGTGACCTTGCCTTGATAGGTATTCACCCCCGGGACCAGAGTGGCATCGCTTTGAACCGCCCCGGCCAGCCCCTTTTCGGCCAGTTTGATGGCATAGGGCAGAGTGGCATTGGAAAGCGCATAGGTGCTGGTGCGCGGTACCGCCCCGGGCATGTTGGTTACGCCGTAATGCACCACCTCGTCCACCATATAGACCGGGTTGCTGTGGCTGGTGGGCTTGATGGTTTCCACGCAGCCACCCTGGTCAATTGCCACATCCACAATCACGCTGCCGGGCTTCATCAGCTTGACCATCTCGGCTGTGACCAGCCGCGGGGCGCGCGCCCCGGCAATCAGCACGCCGCCCACCACCAGGTCGGCGCTGGCGGTGGCATCGCCAATGTTGGCCGGGTTGGAAGCCAGGGTAAAGACCCGCCCGTGCAGCACATCATCCAGGTAGCGCAGGCGCTCTACATTGATATCCAGAATGGTGACCGAAGCGCCCATGCCGAGCGCCATCTTGGCGGCATTGGTGCCAACCACGCCGCCGCCGATGACGACCACATGCGCCGGGTTTACGCCCGGCACGCCGCCCATCAGTTTGCCGCGCCCGCCATGGGCGCGCTCCAGATAATGGGCGCCGACCTGAATCGACATGCGGCCGGCGACTTCACTCATCGGGGTCAGTAGCGGCAGGCTGCGGTCTGGCATTTCTACGGTTTCATAGGCCACTGCCGGCACCTTGCGCTCTATCAGGGCTTTGGTCAATTCCGGCTCGGCCGCCAGGTGCAGGTAGGTGAAGAGCAGCAACCCTTCGTGCATAAAATCATATTCTTCGGGGCGCGGTTCCTTGACCTTCATCACCATCTCGGCTCCGCCCCAGGTGGCGGCGGCATCCGGGGTGATTTTTGCGCCGGCTTCCATGTATTCTTCGTCCATGAAGCCGCTGCCCGTGCCCGCCCCGGCCTGTACCAGTACCTGGTGGCCGCGCAGGGTGAGGGTCTTTACCCCACCGGGCGGCAGGGCGACGCGATATTCATTGTCTTTAATTTCCTTGGGAATGCCGATAATCATTGAAAGGTGGTCTCCTCGAAGCAGAAGTGACGTGCGGCCGGGGTGGTGTCAGGCCGCTTTGGCGGCGCTATCGTCCCCGAGATTCATTATACCGTCAAGGCCGTTCACACTGGCGCGTTCGCCCAGAATGGAATGTTGTAAACGGGCGTTGGTGACCTGCGCGCCCGCCTCCAGAATGCAGTCGGTCAGCGTGCTATCCACCACTTTGCAGCCTGCCCCAATCGAGACATGCGGCCCAATCACGCTGTTGCGGATGTCTGCCTCCGGGTGGATGTACACCGGCGGGTGCAATGTAACGCCCGGGCGGGAAGGCTGGCTGGCGCTGTTGTCGCGCCCGCTTTGCAGCAGGTGGCGGTTGGTTTCCAGCACCGTTTCCGGCAGACCGGCATCCAGCCAGACATCCACCGTCTGGGCGCGCATTTTCAGGCCGTCCTTCAGCATCAACGCCATTGCATCCGCCAGAAAATATTCGCCCTTGGTTTTCAGCCCCTGCGCAATCTGGCGGTCAATGGCGGCCAGCAAATCTTCGCCGCGCTGGAAAAAGTAGTAGCCCACGATGGCGAGGTTATTTTCCATACTGTCCGGCTTTTCCACCATACCGGTCACATACCCTTCGGCATCATTGACCACCACACCGAAACGGCGCGGATCTTCCACCGGCTTGACCCAGATGACGGCTTCGGCTGGCTCGGTTTGGAGGAATGAAAAATCAGCATCCACAATCGTATCCACAAACAGAATCAGGGTTGGGCCGTGCAGATTTTCACGCGCCAGGGCAATCGCATGCGACTGGCCCTGCATTTCGGTCTGGGTGTAGAAGTGGGCTTTCACATCCGGGTAGTGCTGCTGAAGGTAGGGTTGCACCTGCTCGCCGCGATAGCCAACGATGAAAGACAGCTCCACCCGGCCGGCAGTGGCCGTGCCGACCAGGTCCAGCACATGCGCCAGAATGGTTTTGCCGGCCGCCGTCACCAGCGGTTTGGGCTTGCTCCAGGTGTGTGGCCGCAGGCGCGCACCATAGCCAGCCATGGGGATGATGATATTAAGCGTAGGTGAGGACAAAAGGCGTCGCTTTCTAGGGAGTAGCGCGTTTGCGGCCCAGCAGCACCCCGCTGCCAATCGGTACGACCACGCTGTCCATCCGGGCATCAGCCCGGACATGGGTCAGGAAGTCTGCCAGCGAATCGGCGTGGCTCAACAGGTTGTCAGCCAGCAGCAGGCCGCCGGGCAATAACCGCGGCACGACCGCATCGTAGAGGTCGGTGTACATTTCTTTTTCAGTATCCATAAAACAAAAGGCGATTTCATCATACATGGCGATATGCCCGCGGGCGTCGCCGTGTACCAGTTCAACCAGGTTTTCTACTTTGGCTTTCTTGAAGGTCTTGCGGGCCATTTCGGCTTTTTCGGGCAGCAGTTCAAAGGTTACCAGTTTGCCGCCGCGCAACGCCATCGCCAGCGAGAGCCACAGGCCGGAGTAGCCGGCGCTGGTGCCCAACTCGATGCACAGGCCGGAAGGCGCGCTGGCCGCCAGCAGCGCCAGCAATTGGCCGGTCTCCGGCGGGATCTGGCGCAGACGCTTGTGCATCGGCGTGCCGTCAATGCGGTCTTTGGCGTCCTGTTCTTCCAGGGCCGCCATCTGTTCAAGGATGGGCTTGGGGATATTGTGAAACATGGGCAATCGTTCCGATTGAAACTATTCTACCATCCGAAGAAACACTGCCCGCACCGGGCTGGTCAGTCGCGCCGTAGGTGGGCGACGGTGACGCCATCCCCGCCCTCGGTGGGGCCGCCGCCTTCGGCGCGCTCCACATGCGGGTGGCCCTTGAGTTCGCGACGCACGGCCTCGCGCAATTTACCCGTACCCTTGCCGTGCACAATCCGCACATACGGCAACCCGGCCAGGTAGGCGCTGTCCAGATAGCGGTCCAGCGCTTCCAGGGCCTCATCCACCGTCTGGCCGCGCAGCGAAAGTTCCACCCCCGGTGAGGGCGCGTTGGGCCGGGCGATGATGTCCAGCGGTACGGCGGATTCTTTCTTGGCGGGCTGGCTGTCCACCAGGTCCAGGTCATACAATTCGACCCGGATGCGCAGGTTGCCAATCATGATTTCGGCTTCGTCCTCGCTCAGTGCATTAACCACTCCGTCGCGCCCCAGGCTGCGCAGGGTGACTCTGTCGCCAAGCCGGATGGCGCGCCGGGCCACGCTGGGGGCGGCCACTCGCTGGCGCACCAGCGGCGTTTCCACCCGAGTTTGCAGTTCTTCGGCGGCGGCGGCGGCTTCTTCTACCGCGGCCAGCGGCTGGCGGGCGCGCGCCAGGGCGCGGCGCGCATCGCTGATGTCCTTTTGCAGGGTTTCGGTTTCGGTCAGGGCCTGCTGGCGGGCGGCTTCCAGCACCGCCAGACGCTCATCTTCAATCGCTTCCAGTTGCTCGGCCAGCTCGGCTTGCAGTTCTTCGGCTTCCCGGCGGGCCTGTTCGGCGGCTTTGCGGTGGGTATCCGCCAGTTCGCGCTGGCGGTGGATTTCATCCAGCAGGTCATCGGCGCGCAGTTCGGCCGGGTCAATCGTCTGGCGCGCCGCGGCAATGATGTCTTCCGGCAGGCCCAGGCGGGTGGCAATGGCCAGGGCGTTGGAGCGGCCGGGCAGGCCGATGGTCAGGCGGTAGGTCGGGCGCAGGGTGTGCAGGTCAAATTCCACGCTGGCATTCACCACCCCGGGGGTGGCGTGGGCGTAGGCTTTGAGTTCCGGGTAATGGGTGGCAACAAAGGTCGGCACGCGCTGTTCTACCAGGTGCGCCAGAATCGCGCGCGCCAGCGCCGCGCCTTCCTGCGGGTCGGTGCCGGCCCCCAGTTCGTCAATAATCACCAGTGTTTCGCGGCTGGCGCGCTTCAGTATCTTGATGATGTTGGTGATATGGCCGGAGAAGGTCGAGAGCGACTGCTCAATGGATTGCTCGTCGCCAATGTCGGCCAGCACATCCTTAAACAGGCTGATGACGCTGCCCGGTTCGGCCGGGATGTGCAGGCCAGACTGGGCCATCAATGCCAGTAGGCCCACCGTTTTGAGGGTGACGGTTTTCCCGCCGGTGTTCGGGCCGGTGATTATCAGGCAATAGGTGCTTTCATGCAGGTCTACATCCACCGGCACTACCGTTTCAGGATTCAGCAGTGGGTGACGGGCCTGGCGCAATTGCAGGCGCAGGCCCGGGTGGGGCGCATCTTTGGCCGGCCGCATCGGCTCAAGCGTTGGCTGACTGGCGTTCAACGCTTCGGCGTACTTGGCTTTGGCAAACTGCAAGTCGATTTCAGCAATCGCCGTCAGGGTCGCGGCCAGCGCTTCGGCCTGTTCGCCGACCTGGTGGGAGAGGGCCGCCAGCACGCGCAATTCTTCGGCCCGTTCGGCCAGTTGCAGTTCGCGCCATTCATTGTTGAGGTCCACCACCTGCAGGGGTTCGGCAAAAATGGTTGCACCAGAGGCCGACACATCATGCACTACGGATTTCACCTTGCCCTTGGATTCGGCTTTAAGCGGCAGCACATAGCGGCCATCGCGCTGGGTGATATAGGCTTCCTGCAGGTGGGGGGCAATGCGCTCATTGGCGAGCAGGGCCTGCATGCGCGCCAGCAGGCGGTCATGGGTGATGCGTACCTGGGCGCGCAACTGGCCCAGTTTTTCGCTGGCGCTGTCCAGCACATCCCCGCGATCGGAGATGGCGCGGCCGATGGCTTCCAGCAGGCCCGGTGGCTCATAGACCGCCAGCGCCAGTTCGCACAGGGCCGGATATTCGCTTTCCTTGCGCTTGAAAAGGTGCAGCAAACCGCGGGCCGAGTGCAGGGTGCTTTTTACATCCAGCAATTCACCGGCCGTGAGGGTCTGGCCGCGCCGCGCCCCCTCCAGCAGTGGGCTGATGTCGCGCGCCCCGCCAATGCCCGCCTGCGGGTCCAGTTCCAGCAGGGCGCGGGCTTCGGCGGTGGCCGCCAGAGCCGCCCGGGCCGGCTCCAGTTTGGTGAGGGGGTGCAGGGTGCGGGCGCGGTCTTTCGAGACGCTGAACGCGCAAAAACCGGCCAACTGTTCGCGGACCTTGTCAAACTCAAGGATGTGAAGCATCTTGGCATCCATAGCGCAGGAATTATAGTCTACGCCGGCGGCAGATCGGGCGCGGTAGGGCATGCTATAATCGCCTTCACCGCCTGGTCAGCGATTATGACAAACAAGTCTGCTCCCCCGAGTCGCATTGAACAACTGGAACGGCTGATTGAAGTCAGCCGTAATCTCAGCGCCCTGCTGGAACTCGAGCCCTTGCTGCAAACCATTGTGGCTGAAGCGGCTGAACTCACCCACTCGCAGGAAGCCTCGATTCTCCTGCACAACGAAGAAAAACAACACCTGTATTTTGTGGCCGCGCCCTGGCATAAACGCGAGCGGATGCGCGAAGTGCAGGTGCCGCTCAAAGGCAGCATTGCCGGACAGGTCTACCAACTGGGCGAGCCGGTACTGGTGGCGGATGCCCAGAACGACCCGCGCCATTTTGCCGATGTAGACCTGTACACCGAGTTTGAAACCCACTCGGTGCTGGCCGTACCGATGGTCTTTCAGGGCCAGCGTATGGGCGTCCTGACGGCGGTCAACAAGCAGTCTGGCGGCCAGTTCGATGCCGATGATGTCTATGTGCTGGATACGCTGGCGCTCCAGGCCGCCATTGCCATCCATAACGCCAATTTACTTAAACAAACCCAGGAAGCGGTGGATGAACTGAACGAGCTGGACCGCATGAAGCGCGACTTCATTGCCATCACCTCGCATGAACTGCGCACTCCGCTGGGCCTGATTCTGGGGCATGCCACTTTTCTGAATGAGATGGTGCCGGAAGACCTTAAATCCCAGATGGATGTGATTGTGCGCAGCAGCATCCGCCTGAAAGAAATCGTGGAAGACCTGACCAAGGTCAACAATTTCCAGACTGGCCAGGCGCGGGTGCGCTGGCAGCCCATCAACCTCAACCAGTTGTTACAGGAACTGGTGCGCTCGTTCAAGGACGAAGCCGACAAGAAAAAACTCACCCTTAAACTGACTCTGCCGGATGAGCAACTGATGGTGGAAGGCGATGGAGAAAAAATTGGCATTGCCATTATTCACCTCATCCGCAATGCCCTGATGTTTACCGATGAGGGCGGAGTGGAAATTTCGGCTCTGCGCCTGCCGGGGCATTTGCAGGTTTCGGTCAGAGATACCGGCCTGGGCATCCCGGAAGAGGACATTGCCCGTATCTTTGAGCGCTTCTACCAGGTGGAAGACCACATGACCCGCCGCCACGGCGGCATGGGGTTGGGGCTTTCGGTGGCCAAGATGATGGTGGAAATGCACAATGGCCGCATCTCGGTCAATAGCGTGGTGGGCAAGGGCAGCACCTTCAACGTCGTATTCCCAATTGTTGGCAACCAGACCCAGGAACTGAAAAACGCCCTGCGGGAAACCACCGAACGTCGCGCCAAAAAACGCTGACGCGTTGCAGTGCGCGTGCAAGGCCATTGCTTGACAGTTCGCGGGCAATTCGTTAGAATGTCCTCCGCAGTTGGTACTTTCCACAACTTGCCGAGGTAGCTCAGTTGGTAGAGCACGCGACTGAAAATCGCGGTGTCAACAGTTCGATCCTGTTCCTCGGCACTCTCGGCCAAGGAATGGAAAGGCCGTAGTTTGCGGGCGTAGTTCAGTTGGTAGAACACCTCCTTGCCAAGGAGAAGGTCACGAGTTCGAGTCTCGTCGCCCGCTCAAAACCAGATTGGCTGATTGTAAAGGTGCGTACGCCCCGCCTTTGCAATCAGCCGAATTGTTGAAGCGCACGGCTTCAACCCACTAAGGCGACGTGGCCAAGTGGTAAGGCAAGGGTCTGCAAAACCCTGACCACGGGTTCGAATCCCGTCGTCGCCTCCAGATGCAATTTGCAAAACGAGTGACCACAAATCTTGTGGTCACTCGTTTTTGTTTGTCTGAATGAATTAAAATCCCCATATCCATCTACAGCGGTTTATTAGGGGGAAGTGCGCCCATGAAATTCCACCACTTTGTATTTGCGGACAATGAACTGGAAGCCATGCAACGGATGGCTCCCTATCAAGAATCTCCCGATATTGAAAGTGTTGGCGGCTATCGCTACATGGATAGGATTGAAGAGAAAGTCGATATCGGTGAACAAATTCGCCAGAGCCGTATTTTCGGTTTTAGCCTCGCGGATGTCATCCTGCGAATTGATACCTTCTACGGCTGGAAGTGGCGTTACAACCGCCGGAGTGGGCTGCATGTGGTGCTCTGGTACAACCCCAATGCTCGCTGGGATTACTTCTGGGTGATGGACGATGAATTCAATGGTCGGATGTCCGTCAGCCCCTCCGACCCAATCCTGGATGAAATGCCGTATCGCGTTACGAGTTTTCTAAGCCCGGATGGCTGGGTGAGTGTTGATTACGGAGTCAAAATTGAGGAATACCGCGCTGCCTTCCAGCACGCCCGCCAAAAATACGCTCACATGCAAGTGTTCATCTGCCATTGCCATTTTTGAGGCTTAAACGTTACGCCCTGCTGGGTTCAGCAGGGCGTACGGGTGGAGAGGAGAGGAGGAGGAGTGTACAGGCCTATACGGCCTGGATATCGTGAATTTCCGGGAAGAACTGCCGTACCGTTCCGGCAATCCAGCCCTGCAGGGTGGTTTGGGTCAGGGCGCAGCCTTCGCAGGCGCCGCCCAAATGCACTTTGAGTACATCGCCTTCCAGCGCCACCAGCTGCACTGATCCGCCATGATACTGCTCAATATAGGCGCTGATGTTTTCCAGCAGGGCGGCCAGTCGTTCTTCGGTCGTGGCGAGGGTGTGGTTGTGCTCGGTCATCTGCGGCTTCCTTGTTGCCTCAAGGATAGCCGTCGCGTCATTTTTTGGGCAGGGACAGGTTACCCTAATTCGGAGGGCAATTGTCCTGATTGAATCGGCTACAGCGCGGCCAGCGCCGCCGGCAGTTCCGCCAGGGTGGCGATGCTCGCATCCGGCTGGATGGTGTCCTCATGGTCGCGGTTGGCGGGCGTATCGGCCCGCCGGGTAATCCAGATGCTGCGCAGCCCGGCATTGCGGGCCCCGAGGATATCTGCCCCCAGCGTATCCCCCACCATCACAGCCGCGTCAGGCGCGATCTGCATGGCATCCAGCGCCTGATGAAAAATGCGCGGGTTGGGCTTGCGGATACCGCAGGCGGCCGAGGAGAGGATGACTTCGAAATAGGGCCGCAGGCGGGCCTTGTCCACCAGCAATTGCACATCGGCGTCATCTGAAGCGTTTGAAATCAGCCCCAGCCGGTAGCCCTCATTTAACAGAATTTCCAGCGCGGCGAGGGTATCGTCTTCCAGCAGCCAGAATTCCTGGCTTACAGCGTACATCTCGCGCAGGGCGCGGCGCAGGGTGTCCTCGGGCAGGCGCGGCTGGCCCCATTCTTCCAGCAGGTTTTGCAACACATAGCCGGTTGTGTGTTCAATGAATTCGGCCTCGCGCTGCTCATAATAGGCATTCAGTCGGTCGCGAAACTCCTGCAAAAATCTTTGGCTATCCAGTTCCAGCCCGGTGGCTTGCAGTTCGGCCAGTAGGGCCGCATCGGCGGCGGCAAAGACCGTCGGCCAATCGCCGTCGAAATAGATCAGCGTATTGCCGAGGTCAAACAGCACAGCTTGCGGGCGGGCGGGCATCAGTAGCCTTCCGTCAGGTTGACGCGGTTCAGCAGCGGCCGGCCCTCCAGGTAGCGATGCAGGTTCTCAATAAAGAGGTCAGTGGCACGCTGGGCGTAATGGTCACTTACGCCGGCAATATGCGGGGTAATGAGCAGGTTGGGGCAGTCCCAGTACGGGCTGTCTGAGGGCAGCGGCTCTTCGGGGAACACATCCAGCGCAGCCCCGGCCAGGCGGTGGTGGCGCAAGGCATCCAGCAGGGCCTCACTGGCAACTACGCCGCCGCGCGAAACATCCACCAGCAGGGCTTCCGGTTTGAGGGCCGCCAGTTCAGCGGCGCCCACCAGGCCGCGGGTGTGTTTGGTCAGCGGGGTGGTAACCACCACGAAGTCACATTCCTTAAACATGGAGCGCAGGGCCTGGGGCGGGTACAGGCGAGCGAAGAACTCGCCCTGAGGGTCGCCCTGGCCTTCCGGCTGGTAGCCGTGGTCCTCAGGGTGCATCAGGTCGCGCTTGCTGGCCAGTACGGTGGCGCCCAGGCCATGCAGCAGCCGCGCCAGTTGCCGGCCGATGCTGCCATAGCCCACGATCCCGACCGTGCTGCCGCGCAGTTCCACCGGGTGGTAGTCGCTGCGGCTGGGCAGCCACTCATTGCGGCTTTGCAGGCTGACAAACTCAGGTAGCCGCCGCCCCAGCGTCAGCAGCAGCGCCAGGGCGTGCTCGGCGGTCTGGGAGGCGTTGGCCCCGCTCATGCTGGTGAGCGAAATGCGTTCATTGCGTAATACGGGCTGTTCGGCCAGCCCATCCACCCCGGCCAGGTAGTATTGCACCCAGCGCAGGTTGGGGGCCTGTTCCGGCTCCGGCCAGGCCCGGTAAGTGAGCAGTACTTCGGTCGGTGCCCACACCTCGGGTGGAATTTCCTCGCCCGGGCGGGTGGGCACATGGGTAATCAACAGTCGTTCAGAGACGGCCTGCAAACGCGCCTGTTGCGTATCAGGCAGGTCAACGGTCAGGAGGGTGTGGATAACTTCGCTCATTGGGTGGAGAAAATTGTGGAGAACGCGGTGGACAAGCCGAGTAAGTGGCGGCAACATCCTGTGGAAAACCAGCCAGAAACTGTGGATAACCTGCCCGAAGTCTGTGGACAAATATACATACGGCTATTTTACAGCATCCCCTCAATCCGGGCGGCCAAAGCAAACGCCCCGCGGGTGAGGCGAGGCGTTTGCGCGTGTTTCAGGGTGGGGTGTTAGGGGCTGGGTGGGCACAGGCCGCTTGAATCGCAGGCCTTGATTTCAACCCACAGGTTGCCATTGCCATTGACGCCAAAGATGGCGGTGGAGCTGCGGAACTTGAAAAACACTTTGTAAACACCCAGCGTAGAAGGGGTGCGGAAGCGCACGGCGATATCCAGGTAGCCGTTGGGCTGTACCGGGTCGGTAACCACCGCAATCACTCCCTGGGCGCCCATCAACTCGCTGGATTCTTTACCATCGGTTTCAGAGTAGACCCAGATGAGATTGACGGATTCGGTCCAGGTGCAGGTACCGGTGTTTTTCACCCGCCAGGTCTTGGTGAATTCCTTGCCAAATTCATAAGCGGTGCCATCGGGGGTGTTTTCCACGCCTTCAAAGGCGGCCGCATAGGTGCAACTGCCTGCCGGGCCACCGGGGGTGGAGGTGGGCGGCGCCCCGAGGACTGGCTGCAGACCGGGGGTCGGGCTGACCGCCGCCTCGCCGCTGCTCTCGCCCGCCTCTTCACCTTCCTCTGTTTCCGGGGTCGGGCTGGGTTCAGGCGTTTCGGTGGGAGGTTCCGGGGTGGCGGTAGGGGGTTCCGGGGTTTCGGTTGGTGGGCGGGCGGCGGCTGTTTGAGTAATGCCTGCCACCGCTGTTCCGGCGGCGATGGTTTGGACGGCTTCCAGTTCAGACATGCTGGGCCCGCCGCCGCCGCAGGCCGCGAGCGCCACAGCCAGAACAAAGAGCAGAATGGCGCTGGTTTTCATGATTTTCATGGAGTAACTCCTAACACGTGGTCAATTGATACTGGCCGGAAATGCGCACATCGGCGCCTGTGCCCCAACCAGCCTCCAATTATAGCGGGTTTGAGCGGCAGATCACCTCGTCCTTAAGTTGGGTTTATCGCGGGTTGGGTCAGGGTTCAAGCAGGCCCTCTACATAGGGCGGTATGAAGTACGCCCGCCGGGTGAGGGCATCGGCCGTCTGGGGCTGGCCGCCCGGGGTCACTTCCACCGTGTATTCACTGAAGGCGCAATGCCGCTCGCGGCTGGCACGCTGGGTGTTAAGCACAATCAGGTACAGCCTTTCAAAGGCCGCGCTGTCCACACTGGCGCGGCCCTCTGCCAGCCGGAAGTGGTGAACCTCCTCGCCGCGCACCCCCACCACCAGGCCGTTCAGTTCGCCCTGCAGGTGGATGGCCAGCGCCTGCCCGGTTTCAATTTCGATGTAGTCTGCTCCCATTTGGCCCACCCCATCCAGCGGGGTGAATACCTCGCCTGGGCGCGCGATTCCTTCCAGCCGCAGCACCGGGTAGTGGTCGCCCTCTTCAAAATCACGGGTTAGTAGAGCCAGACTGTACCCCGTAAGTAACTCATCCAGGTTGGTGCCAACCGTTGCCAGTGCATACTCAATGGCTTCATACCCATCCAGGTGAATGGCGGCCTCCCAGATGGCGCGCACCGTGGCATGCCCGTAGCGTTCAGAAATGTAACGCAGGAACAGCCACTGGCCATACCAGTTATCTTCATCTTCTACCCGTTCTTCGCCGCCATAAATCAGCTGGCAGGAATCTGGCGATTTGAAAGGCGCCCCCAATACGCTGAGCCCATCATTAATCTGGTCATACACTTCGTCTTCCATCCAGGTGGCGGTGGCCTCCCACAACCAGTCGGCTGGTTCGTTGCTGTCCATGCCATACTGGATGACATGCATGAACTCATGCGCCACCACCGCCCGGATAAAATCCAAACGGCTGGTGTGTGGGTCAGAGATCTCGCGGTAGTCATTATCCAGCACCATGAAGGAGTGGCTGGCGCGAATCTCAAGGGTTTCGGTGCGCGGGTTATCGCCCAGGATGTTCCCGCGCGTTCCGTCATCCACATAGCCAGCCAGGTCTTCGCTGGTCATGATTTCCTGCAAATACACATCCACCCGATCGTCGCCGCCCAAGGGGCTATCCGGCGGAGGGGGGGGCCAGCCAAAAATTTCAATCTGTGCCTGCCAGGAAAACTCCAAGGCGCGGGCAATGTCTTCCACAAAATCCGGGTGCTGGTTGTTGTTGGCATCTTCGGCGGGTACGGCATCCACCCCCCGCAGGGTGTAGTGGATGCGAAAACGCTGGGTGTCCAGAGTTTGGGCCGGGCCGGACAAGCGCGGGCGACCTTCATCGGCCGGGCTAGAGCCAGGCGGGCCGAACTCCAGGGGCGGGTCTTCGGCCGGAGAGAGGCGCGGCAGTTCAGGCGGCGGGGCTTCCAGCGGAGCCGCAGTTACCGGCGCCGGCGGGCGGTTTTTGGCGAGTGGGTTGGCTTCAATCAGGTTGCCCGGTGCGGGGCGCGCCGCGGTTGGCTGGGGGAAGTTGCAGGCTAAAGCCGCCAGCATCAGGCCGGCCAGCGCGAAGAAGAGCGGGGTGCGTGAGTAAGTGATCATGAAAATTCCCCTCACATGATACCGCTGTTTGTCAGGCTTTCTGGTGCGGCATAATCGGGGCGTGGGCATAATAAAATGCGCCCGGGTAGTCCTCGGCTTCCTCCTGGCGTTTGGCGCTCCAGTCCTGAATGCCAAGTTTGTACACCGCCGTACGCTTGATTTCCTCGGGTTGAATCGGGCGGTAATCGCGGCCGGGCTGGAGTTGGGGGGCGTACTTGTCCAGCAGGGCTTGCAGGGCGCGCTCGGCCGCCGCCGGGTCGGTCACCAGTTCAATCTCGCCAAAGACCGTGACGCTGTAGTATTCAAAGTTGAATTCCAGCGCTTCCTGATGGGGCAGCACCCGGCCATATTCGTATACATTGAAGGCCGCCTGCGGATTAAAGGCCACATTGGCGCGGGTGCGGCCAACCTGGGCGGTGTGAAAATAGAGGGCATGGTCGGTCTCTACATAAATGTAGAGCAGGGGCGTGAGGAAAGGCTGCCTGCCGTGAGCCGTGGCGAGCGTACCCACGCCACCCCGGGTGAGAATGGCGCGGATTTCCTCCGGGTTGGTGATGGAGTACTTATCCAGCCGGGTTTCGTTTTTCGGCTTTTGTGCATAATATCTTGCATTTTTATCTATATCAGTATCATTTTGTGACATATTGTTTTGCTTTCGACGCCATGTCTGGCAATACGGATTGCGGCGCATGGTTGCGGGTGTAATACCACACCCACAGCCCGCCAGCCAGCAGGGCCGGCAGCAGGGCCAGGCCGGCTTCCGGGCCAAAGGCCCCGCCGGTCCAGAGTTCCGGGCCGCTGATGCGGGTTTCAACCAGCCGGGCGGTTTCCAGCCCACTGACCGGAAAGCCAAAGACCACGCCCTCAAAAAAATTCCAGCCGATGTGCAGGCCGATGGGCAGCCACAGGGCGCGGGTGCGCAGGTAGGCCAGGGCGAAGAGCAGGCCAGCCCCCAGGATACCCAGCGTCGCCAGTGGGCTGGCATTCGGGTTGCCGATGTGCAGCAGGCCAAACACGGCCGAGGAGAGCAAGACCGCCCAGGCTGTGTTCAGCCCCGCTTCCAGATTTTGGAACAGGTAGCCGCGCGCCAGCAACTCTTCATAAAACCCAACCCCAACAAACACCGCGCCCCACAGGGCCGCGGCCCGCAGTACGGCTTCCGGGTCATCCGTGCCCCAGCCCGGGCCCACCACTTCCAGCCAGCGGGCGGCGCGGAACCCGGCAAACAGCAGCGCCATCAGTACCCCGGCGATGGCAATGCCGGTAAACAGGTCGCGCCCGGGTTGGCCGTGTCGCCAGTCCAGCCCCAGGCTGGCGATGCTGCGGCGGTCCAGCAGGCGGCGCGCCAGCAAAACCGCCCCGGTGATAGCCAATGCGCTTAAAGCATTGTCAAGAAAGAAACTGGCCGGCAGCCAGCGGTTGGCCAGCGCGATGCCGTAGGGGATCGCCAGCAGGACGGTGATAAAAAGGACCAGCGCCACAAAGCCCAGCAGCCGCCAGAGCAAGCGCAAGCGGGGCGGTTTTTCGGAGGTGATGAATAAAGTTTTCATTCGTGTTACTTCCGCTTGAACAACCCGCGTTTGCGGGCCGGTGGCGGTGGGGCGCTGGCGGCGGGCGGTGGGGGCGCGCTGGGCTTGCCGCCTCCGCCAAACAGCCGCCGCATCAGCCGGAAGCGCTCACTGCCCGGCGCAGCACTGCCGCGGGTGATGCGCAATACGCCAAACGCCAACCCCAGCAGGATAATCCCATAAAACAGCAGCCAGCCGTTGGGCTCGCGGGCCATGTCGCTCATCACAAACAGGGCCAGCGTTGCAATCCCCAGTACCGCCAGAAAAACACCAATTCGTCTAAGCATCTCTTACTCCTTCCGCCGGGTACAAAAAAACGGCCGGCGGAGCGCGTGGTTCTGCTACTCCCGCCGGCCGTTAGACTTCAGCCTACTCGATGGTGGTGTGAATTTGCTCGCGCATGTACAACTGCACGTAGTAGTGGCCGCCGGCGTTCTTGCCGCTGGAGCCGGAACCCTTCCAGCCGCCAAAGGGCTGGAAGCCGGGCCAGGCGCCGGTGGTGGCGCCCTGTGGGCGGTTGGCGTAGGTCACGCCGGCTTCAATGTTCTCAAAGAACCATTTGGCTTCGTCCGGGCTGCCATAGAAGCCGGCCGTCAGGCCGTACTCCACATCGTTGGCAATCGCCATGGCTTCGTCCAGGCTCTTGACCTTGGCGACCATCGTAATCGGCAGGAACATCTCATGTTTCCACAGGCGGTGGCTCATGGGGGCGGTCGCAATCGTCGGCTCGCAGAAGTAGCCCTTGCCGTACTCGCCTTCGGTCATGACCTTGCCACCGGTCAGAAACTCGCCGCCCTGGCTCAATTCTTCGGTGAAAGTCTTGAAATCGTTGTAGCCGCCTTTGTTCGCCACCGGGCCGAGGAAAACTTCCTGCCTGGTCGGGTCGCCGATGACGGCTTTCTTCGTTTGCTCCACCAGTCGGCTGACAAATTCGTCATAGACTTGCTCTTCCACCAGTACTCGCGAGGCCGCCGAGCATTTTTGGCCCTGCAGGCCGAAGGCCGAGCGGAACACCCCCGCCACCGCCCGGTCGAGGTCGGCGTGGCGTGAAACGATGGCCGGGTTCTTGCCGCCCATTTCCAGAATGAGCGGGCGCGGGTATTTGTAAGCGGCGAAGTCGCGGTAAATCTTCATGCCCACATCATACGAACCGGTGAAGGTGATGCCGTCCACTTCCGGGCTGTCAATCAGGGCCTGGCCGAGCGTGCTGCCCGGGCCGGTGACAAAGTTCACCACTCCGGCGGGGAAGCCGGCATCCCGGAAGCACTCGGCCAGCAGGCGCGAGGTCCAAGGCGTATCGGTGGCAGGTTTCATCACGACTGTATTGCCAGCCACCAGCGCCGCGCCTACCGGGCCACCGGTGAGGGCGGCCGGGAAGTTGAACGGGCTGATGACCAGCCACACACCATAGGGCTTGAGCACCGAGTAGTTGCTGGCCTTGTAGCCGGTCAGTGGGTCTTCGCCCATCTTAACCACAAAGCCGTTGTTCTCTTCCAGTTGGTCGGCAGCATAGCGCATCAGGTCGGCGGTTTCGGCCGCATCCGCCAGGGCTTCCAGGCGGTTCTTGCCGACTTCCAGCGCAATCACCGCCCCGAACTTGTAAATGCGTTCGTCAATCAGCCCGGCGGCCTTGCGTACCAGCGCCACACGTTCCTGCCACGGGGTGCGGTTCCAGGACTTGGCCGCTTTGCGGGCGGCGGTCATGGCGGCGGTGGCGTGGCTGGCATCGCCCTTCTGGAAAGTGCCCAGCAGCCAATCGGTGTTAATCGGGCTGCGGTCTTCAAACTTGGCGTCGGTGTACACATCCTGCCCGTCAATCAGCATCGGGTAGTCCTGGCCGAGGTTATTCTTGACAACCTGGACTTCTTTTTCAAAATTGATGTGCAGCTCGTCGGGCGGGTTGTACATGGTGGCATAGGTCAAACGAAACTTTTCTGCCATCGGTGGGTCTCCTTGTCGGTTGTGTTTGTGAAAAGAATTGCTTGTGCCCTAGTATAGCGCGGCGCAGCCCGCAGGTCTAGCAGTCAGTTGGCTGGACTTCCTGTATACTGAAGGCATGCCTTCCATTGAAATCGTACCCCCTACCCGCAAGGAAACCCGCTGGGCGGTAGGGCGCGAATTCGTCCACCTGCCGCCGGTCGACCCGGCCTTTGCCGATATCAAAGGTCTGCGCAAGGCCCTGATGCGGCATGTCATCCTGCCGACCAATTACATGCAATTGTTGCAGGGCGCCCTGCTCAAAGTGGATGGCGAAACCGCCGCCTACTTGTATGCTCGTTCGCGGCCGGTGGCGTTGCGCATTGACAGCCTGGCGGTGGAAGAGCCGCACCGCCGTCAGGGCTATGCCAGCCGCTTGCTGGCCGAAGCCCGCACCTGGGCCGCCGAACGCGAACTTGGCTGGCTGACCGCCCACCTCACCCCCGAGAACACCGCCGGGCAGGCCTTCTTTGCCAAGCACGGATTTCAATCCTACCGCGCCGAGGGCTGGCGGGCCGAAGAACGCTGGGAACTGCCCGCCGCCGCCACCGAGGGTCTGGTGGCCCTGCGTGAAGACGAGGTAAAGCCGGCCTACACCCGCTGGCTGACCCATGAGCTGGAACACGGCGATGCCGCCGCCCGGCCGCTGGTGGAAGCCGAGTATTTCGAGGCCGCTCTGTACACCCGCGCCAAACACTGGGCGCTGGTGGCCGAGGGCCAGGAAGTCGGCTATCTGCGACTCTCTGGCCTGCGGCGCGGCGTCACGGCTTACCTCGCTTGCGATCACACCCTGTGGGCCAGCCCCCAGCCGTTGGCCTGGCTGGCGGCCGCCCTGCACCATTGGCCGTTTGTGCCCGCCCGCCTGTTGGTGGATTTCGCATCCGGTCAGCATCATCAGGCCGCCGCCTCTATAATGGAAAGCAGCGGGTTCAGCGGGTACCCGCGCCCGCGTAGCCTGGTCTATAAAAAGCTGTAAACCATCATGTTATTCAGCCGCGCCACCTTTATTGGAGTTGACCCCGCCGCCGGGCGCGGCCGGGTGGCATTTGCCGCGCTGGATGGTGATTTGAAGGTGCTGGCGCTCGGTCTGGGCGGTGCAAAGGAAGCCCTGGCCTACGCTGGCGGGCCGGAAGAAGCCTGGGTGGCGGTACACGGCCCGGCCAGCCTGAACCACGGCCTGATGGCCGACAAGAAACGCCGGGCGGCCCTGCTACCGGCGCCCAAACCCGGCCAGTTGCAGAACCTGAGGGTGGCAGAATATGAGCTCTTGCGCCAGCGCCTACCGGTCTACAAGAGTCCGGCCAAAGCCAGCGGCCTGCGCGGCTGGCAGCGCACTGCCCTGCGTCTGCATGAGCAACTGGGCGAGCTGGGCTACCGCCTGCCGCGGCGTGCCAATGGCAGGCGCGCCCGCCTGGAATCTCTGCCTGATTTATGCTACCGCCGCTGGCTGGGGCGCATTCCGTTTTACCCGCACAGCCTGGAAGGCCGTTTGCAGCGCCAGCTGGCCCTGTACGACCTCGGGTTGAGAATCGCGGACCCGATGGAGTTCTTTGAAGAAATTACCCGTTACCGGATATTGCAGGGGGTGTTGCCGGATGAGATGCTCTACCGCCCGCACGAACTGAATGCGCTGGCGCTGGCGGCGTTGGCCTGGCTGGCCGCCAACCGCCCGGAGGAAGTGCAGGCCTGGGGGGATGTGCGGGAAGGGCAGTTGGTCTTGCCCCTGGGCAGGTGAGTGGCATACGGATTGCACCGCTATTCTTGTGGCCCATTGCACTAAGTTCACAATATTGTGAATTTAGTGCAATTAATGCAAAATATTATGCAAAATATACGGTCCTTACGGTTTTGTTATCCAGACCCCCAATGGTACTTTATGGGGAGATTTTCTTCCGGAAATTCACCTACACTATTAAAGGCACTTTTTGCCAATCAATTGTATAGTAAGTCAAATTGGTGGGCTTCTCGCCCTCGCCGATCTATTTAATTAGTGCACATAGAAGGATGCCGATGAGTACTCAAATTTCATCCCCCCGTTTGACCGTCCTGTTGGCTCTGGCCCTCGTGCTGGCGCTCGGTCTGGCGCCGTTTGCCAGCCAACCCGCTGCCGCCGCTGGCCCGACCCCCACCATCGTCGTGAATGTTTATGACCCGGTGGCCCACCCGGTCGCCTGGGACGCGCCGGACGCCGACCTGGGCGACGGCGTGTGCGACACCGACATCACCGATGGTGGCACCGTCACCTGTTCGCTGCGCGCCGCCATTGAAAACGCCAACCTCAACGCCGACCTGGATGTGATTGGTTTCGCGCTGACTGGACCCAATGATGGCAGCCATTATCTGTATGCGCCGGCCTCGGCTCTGCCCGCCATTACCCAGCCGGTTTTCATTGATGGTTACTCCCAAACCGGCTCTGGCTCCGGGCCCATCATTGTGCTCAATGGCGCTGCCGCCGGTGGTGGCGCGCATGGCTTTACGGTTAACAGCGGTGGCGTGACGATTCAGGGTTTTGTGATTCAGGCGTTTGGTGGCGACGGCATCCGCATTACCAGCGCATCTGGCTCCAATGAAATCTACGGCAACTACATCGGTACCGATAAATCCGGTGGTTCCGGCTCGGTGGCCAATGGCGTTGGCCTGCGCATCTCCAATTCCCCGGCCAACACCATCGGCGGCTCAGGCAACATCAGCGGGTACAGCGTAGCCAAGCGCAACATCATCTCCGGCAATACCGGTGTAGGTGTGATTGTTACCGGGGCGAGCTCGGTCTCCAATGCGGTGGTCGGCAATCTGATTGGTACCCAGATAAACGGTACGGTCGCCCTTGCTAACGGGGCCGATGGTGTACAGGTAATCAATGCTCCCAACACCGTTATCGGTGGCTCCAATGCGGGTGAAGGCAATACCATCTCGGCCAATGGCGATAACGGTCTTGAAATCACTGGCGCGGATTCATCCGGCACCTCGGTGCTGGGCAACCGGATTGGCATTGCCGGTAATGGTACTGGCGCGCTCGGCAACGCCACCAATGGCGTTTTTATCAACAATGTGAGTGGTGTGACCGTCGGCGGCCTCACCGCCGGTGGGCGCAACTTTATCGGCAGCAATGGCAGCAACGGCATTTCGCTGGGCGCCACGGCTGACAATATCACCATTGTGGGCAACTACATCGGCCTCGCATCCGATGGCCTCACCGCCCGTGCCAACGGCAGCGCTGGCATCAACGCCACCGGTACTGGTGGGGCGATTGGTGGCACTGCCGCCGGCTCGATTAATGTGATTTCCGGCAACTCCGCCAATGGTATCAATATCACCGGCTCCGGCTACACCATTCGCGGCAACTACATCGGCGTGGCCGCCGATGGCAGCACCGCCCTCGCCAATGGCACGAATGGCGTGCGACTGGCTGGCAGCGACAATGCCGTGGGCGGCACCGCCGCCGGTTCGGCCAATGTCATCGCCCGCAACTCGGCCGATGGCGTGCTGATTGCCGGGGGAACCGGAAATACGGTCCTTGGCAACAGCATCTACTCCAACGGTGATCTCGGAATTGACCTGAACGACGGGGTCGATTCTCTCAATGGCGTTACCCCCAACGATGCCAATGACACCGATGCCGGCGCCAATAACACCCAGAACTTCCCGGTCTTGACTACCGCTTCCATCAGCGGCGGTGACCTGACGGTTGACGGCACGCTGGATAGCGCCCTGGGCGTGGATTTCCGAATTGAATTTTTCTCCAATACCGCCTGCGATGGTTCCGGCAATGGTGAAGGCCGTACCTACCTCGGCAGCGCGACTGTTCAGAGCGGGGGATTCTCCGAACAACTGACCGGGGTGGGCGTTTCCGAAGGCGCGTTCATTACTGCCACCGCTACCCGTTTGCTGGCTCCCACCGACACCTCGGAGTTCTCCGGCTGTGTAGCGGCCTCTTCTGCCCCGGTGGCTGGCCTGTTCGTCATCAACAGCCGCCTGGATGACCCGGACAACAACCCCGGCGATGGCATCTGCGCCACGGCTGGGGCGGTGTGCACCCTGCGGGCCGCCATCATGGAAGCCAACGCTCTCGGCGGCTCCGACCCCTACAATTTCTCCTTCAATATCTCCACCGTCAATCAGACCATCCAGCCGGCCACTGCGTTGCCAGTCATTACGGTACGCGTGGTGATAGACGGCACCACCGAACCGGACTACAGCGGCACCACTCCGGCCATCAAGCTGGATGGCCTCAATGCTCCCGGCGGCACCAATGGCCTGGTGTTCAATGCCGCCGGTAGCAGCGTGCGCGGTCTGGCCATCATCCGCTGGCCGGGTGCCGCCGTACACCTCAATAGCAACGACAACACGGTCAGTCGCAACTACATCGGCGTGGATACCGACGGTACTACCGCCCGCGGCAACGGCGTTGGCGTGCTGGTGAGCGGCGCGGGCAATACCATCGGCAGCACCACCGCCGCCAACCGCAACATCATTGCCGCCAACACCACCGGTGTGCAATTGCTGGGCGCCGGTGCAACCGGCAACAGCGTTATCGGCAACTACATCGGCCTGCGGGCGGATGGCGGCGGCACCCTGGGCAACACCACCGGCGTGCTGATTGATGATGCTCCGGCCAACACGGTCGGCGGCACTTCGGCCAGCCAGCGCAATGTGATTTCCGGTAACACCAATGGCGTGGTCATCCAGAACAGCGGCGCGGCCGGCAATATGGTCTACGGCAACTACATCGGCGTGAACCCCGGCGGTACGCTGGACTATGGCAACACTGCCGATGGCGTGCGCATCAACAATGCCCCCAGCAACCTCATCGGCACTACCGGTGGTGGCGGCAACATCATCTCCGGGAATGATGGCGATGGCGTGGAAGTGCTCGGTGGCGCCAGCGGCACCCAGATTGTGGGCAACAGCATCGGCGTGGACTCCGGCGCCGCCAGCCGCCCGAATGGCGCGGCCGGCATTAACATCAGCAACGGCAACAACAGCATCATTCAGAACAACACGATTGCCTACAACGTCAGCGATGGCGTCGGCATCTTGAGCGGCACTGGCAACCTGATTACCGCTAACTCGATTTTCTCCAACACCGGTCTGGGTATTGACCTGGGCGCCAACGGCGTACAGGCCAATGACTCTGGCGATGGCGACAGCGGCGCGAACAACCTGCAGAACTACCCCTTCATCACCCTGGCTGGTCCGCTGGGCGGCAGCACCACTTTGGTGGAAGGCCTGTTCAACAGCACGCCCAGCACAACCTTCACGCTGGACTTCTACCGCAACACCGCCTGTGACCCGACCAACTTTGGCGAAGGCGCGACCTTCATGGGTTCTGGCAACGTGACGACCAATGGCAGTGGTGATGGTGATTTCTCTATCGTAGTCAATGCCAGCTCCTCGATTGGCAACTTCATCACCGCCACCGCCCGGGATGCCAGCGGCAATACCTCTGAATTCTCGCTGTGCTACCAGGTCGTGGCCGCGGCCCCGACCCTCACCCCCACCAATACCAGTACCCCAACCGAAACGCTGGTGCCTTCGGCCACCTTTACCCCCACCAACACCCTGACGCCGACCCGCACCAATACGCCGGTGCCGACGGCCACCCGCACCCCGACCCGCACCAACACACCCGCGGCGACCAATACATCTACCGGGGGCGGCGGTGGCGCGGTGAATACGGCCACGCTCACGCTCTCCACGGCCACCAGCACGGTCACCGGCACCCCGCCGACTTCCACCCCGATTGGCTTTGTCGGCACTGGCACCATCACGCCGGGCGGCCCGACGGTCACCCCCACCTTCTCGCTCTTCATCGCTTCCAACACGCCCACCAGCACCCCGGGGGAGGGCACGGGCGGTGGTGCGCTGGAAACCGCTGAACCGACTTCTACCTCGGCCTTCGGGCTGGACACCGCCACCCCGGCCCTCTCTGAATTTGAAATTCAGTTGACGGCCCTGTCTGACACCGCGACTGCCGAGAGTGCGGGCGGCGGTGCGGCGGCTGGCGGCGGCTTCCCGATGTGGATTTTGTGGCTGGCGGTTGGCTTTGCGGTCCTGCTACTGCTCGGTGGCGGCGTGATTGAGCTCATCCGCTGGCTGAATTCCCGCCAGGGTTAGCGCAAACCACTTATACAAAAAGCGGGCGCCTTTAGAGGCGCCCGCTTTTTGTACTACCAATTAATCAGGTCACCCGCCGAGTTCGGGTTACTTCAACCACATCCCAATGTGCGCCACCATCGCGACTGCGTTCTTCCAGGACATCATAGCTTCCCGGGGTTAGGTTCTGAATCCTTAATCGCCGTAAATCTCC
>JANJTX010000004.1 GCA_024710875.1 Anaerolineales bacterium
GCGGCTGCTGGGCGAGGAAGCGGTGAAAGACACGCTGCGCTATATGGAATATGGTGACTGGCGTTAATCATCGGATTGGGCTGGGGGTCAGCCTCGGGCTGTTGTTGGGTTTGTTGGGCTGTGGGACGGTGATGGCCACCCACCCGGTCGAGATGCAACTGGATGCCACCCTGACACCGGCGGTAATTACCGTCACGCCGGGTATGCCAACCGCTACTGCGACCCTGGTGCCCACTCCGACGCCGACCGAAGTGCCGATTACCACGCTGCTGTTCACGGGGGTGATTGTGCCGGCGCGTTGTGTACAGGCGGCGATTGATGAGCGCAGCGATGTGGACTACCTTTATGATGAGCCAAGAGCTCTGATCCAGAGTGCAGACCTGGCCATAGGAACGCTCAATGCGGCGATTTCCGACTATGCACCCCGAACAGGCTGTCGGCCAACTTTTGTGCTGGTGGGCGGCAGTGAAAATGCAGATGCGCTTGCGAGGGCAGGATTTGATGTTATGAGCGTGGCCACAAACCACATTAAGAACTGTGGGCTGACCAATTGTGGAAACCGGGCATTCTTTGAGACAATGGATAATCTGCACCGGGTGGGAATATTACCGGTGGGAGCTGGCAATAATATTGCCGAGGCTGAGCAGCCGGTGGTGGTGGAGGTAAATGGGATTCGCTTTGGTTTTGTATCACTTGGGCAAATTGAGCCGCTGGCATTTGCCGGTGGGGAGACGCCGGGTATTGCAATATTGACGGCCGAGAGCCTGAGTCGGGCAGTGTTGGCTGCCCGCGAAGTCGCGGATGTAGTCATTGCCATGCCACACTGGGGCCCGGAAGATGTGCCGAACCCGAACTATCTGCAACTGGGGTTGGCGCCGGTCGCGGTGGAAGCGGGAGCCGACCTGGTTGTGGGAAATCACACCCATGTGGTTCAGGCAGTTGAGGTAATTGATGGCGTGCCTGTGTTTTATGGCCTGGGTAATTTTGTGTTCGACCAGACCTGGTCGCGTGACCACATGCAGAGCGTAATTTTGTTGGTGCGCTTTCAAGGCACGGTGTTATTGAATTACGAGTTGATTCCGATGATTGTTGCGGGCGATGGAACCGTAACCTTTGCTGACGCAGAAGAAGCGTCCGAAATTCTGGGCCGGATTGAGGCGGCCAGCCAGCGCTTGCCGCGGCGTTAATCGAACTTTGCTAATCTTTACAGTGGTCATGAACCGTGCTAAACTCTGGCTTGCCAAATCAATCACTGACGCTCTCGCGGGAGGGCGTCTTTTCGTGTGTGGATGATGAGAACGATGGAGTGGCTGCCGGAGACCCGGCAACTTAAGCTGATAGACCAACGCGAACTGCCGGCTGAATTGCGCTGGCTGGTTCTCTCCACCTACGAAGAGGTTGCTACCGCAATCCGGGAAATGGCGGTACGCGGGGCTCCCGCGATCGGCGCGGCGGCGGCGTTTGGCATGGCGCTGGCGGCAGCCCGGGCAGAAGCGCATGGCGCCGTGGCGGTGCGCGCCAACATATCGGCCGCCCACGATACGCTGGGTGCCGCCCGACCTACGGCAATTAATTTGGCCTGGGCATTGAAGCGAGTACGGCAGGCCACTGCGACTGCAACGGATGACGCCGCGGCAATTGCTCAGATGGCCCTGCAGGAGGCTCAGAGGATTGCGGATGAGGACGTGGCGCTCAATGAGCGCATGGCGGAGTTCGGAGCGGCCCTGATTCAGCCCGGTGAAACGGTGCTACATCACTGCAATACCGGCGCGCTGGCGACGGTAGATTGGGGGACGGCTCTGGGGGTGATTCGCAAAGCGCATGAGTTGGGCAAGCGACCGCAGGTGCTGGTAGACGAAACCCGCCCGCGCTTGCAGGGTGCGAAACTGACTGCCTGGGAATTACAGCAATATGGTGTTTCATTTGATGTGATCAGTGACAACGCGGCCGGGTTCTTTTTGCAAACTGGCCAGGTGCAGCGAGTATTTGTTGGGGCGGACCGGGTCGCGGCGAATGGAGATGTGGCCAACAAAATTGGTACCTATATGCTGGCTCTGGCAGCGCGGGAGAGCAACGTGCCTTTTTATGTGGTGGTGCCGACTTCCACGATCGATCTGAGCGTGGCGAGCGGCTCTGAAATCCCGATTGAAGAACGCCCGGCAGGAGAAGTGCTTGATTTGTTGCACGAGGGTCGCCCAGTAACGCCAGCCGGGGTTACCGCGCGTAATCCGGCTTTTGATATTACCCCGGCGCATCTGGTGAGCGCCTTTGTAACCGAATTCGGTATTGTTGAACCACCCTATATTGAAACGCTGGCGGAACTTTTGAAAGGGCAATGATGAGCGAATCCAAGACTATATTACTGACCGGTTCGGTCGCGTACGACTATTTGATGACCTTTCCGGGAGATTTCAGGCAACACATTTTGCCAGATCAGTTGGAATCGATTAGCCTGTCGTTCCTGGTGGAGACGATGGTAAAGCGGCGCGGGGGGATTGCGCCGAACATTGCTTATACCCTGGCGCTGCTGGGTGGGCGACCGCAGGTGTTTGCGACCGTTGGCGAAGATTTCGAGGACTACCGCCGGTGGTTGGAAGATAATGGGGTGGACACCCGCTACGCACAGGTGGTTCCGGGGAAATTCACGGCCTCTTTTTTCGCGACCACTGACCAGAACAATGCTCAACTGGCCAGCTTCTATCCCGGGGCAATGGGAGAGGCCGCCAGTTTGAGCCTGCATGAGCTGGAGAGCCCACCGGCCCTGGTAGTAGTTTCGCCGAATGACCCGGCCGCCATGGAGAAGTATATCCGGGAGTGCCAGGAGCTGAACTGGCCATATGTGTATGACCCCAGCCAGCAGATCGTACGGGCCAGCGGTGAGGTCTTGCGCGCGGGTTTGAGCGGCGCGACGGCCCTGTTTGTAAATGAATATGAACTGGGAATGATCGAAAATAAGACCGGCCTGTCTCAGGCTGAGGTCTTGAGCCAGGTGGATTTTGCAGTGGTCACGCGTGGGCCGCGCGGCGCGACGATTTACGCCGGCGACCAGACCTACACTGTTGAGGCCACCCCAACCGATCAGATTGTGGACCCGACCGGCGCGGGGGATGCGTTTCGCGGCGGCTTCCTGACCGGATACAGCCGTGGCTGGGCCTGGCCGTTGTGCGGACAGCTCGGGGCACTGGCGGCGACTTACTGTCTCGAGAGCGATGGCCCGCAGGGACACCACTACAGCCGGGCAGAGTTTGTGCAACGCTTTCGCACCCATTATGATGATGGTGGATTGCTGAAAGAGCTTTTATAATAGTAGGCTGACTTTGGATGAGACAAACCAGATCGTAAATCAGAAACTGGAGAATTGAGAAAATGGATAATCACGATATTAAGGATGTGAATTTGGCCGAAGGTGGCCGCCGCCGGATGGAATGGGCGGAGCGTGAAATGCCGGTATTGCGCACCATCCTGGAGCGCTTCCGCAAAGAGAAGCCTTTCAAAGGGATTCGGATGTCGGCCTGTTTGCATGTAACCGCAGAAACGGCCAACTTGATGCGGGTACTTCAGGAAGGTGGAGCGGATGTGGTGCTGACAGCCTCGAACCCGCTCTCGACCCAAGATGATGTTGCAGCCGCGCTGGTATCTCATTTTGAGATTCCGGTGTACGCTATCAAGGGCGAAGATAATGCCACCTATTACAAGCACATCCACACGGCATTGGATCACAAGCCCCATCTGACGATGGATGATGGCGCGGACCTGGTGGGGACAATCCACAAGGACCGCCGCGAGTTGTTGGAGACGATTAACGGTGGCACGGAAGAGACGACCACCGGCGTGATACGTTTGAAGGCCATGGCAGCAGATGGCGCGCTGGAGTTTCCGGTGATTGCTGTCAATGATGCTCTGACTAAACATTTCTTTGATAATCGCTATGGCACCGGCCAATCCACAATCGATGGAATTGTGCGTGCGACCAATGTTTTGTTGGCAGGCAAATACTTTGTTGTGGCCGGATATGGCTGGTGCGGACGAGGTCTGGCTCAGCGGGCGCGCGGGATGGGTTGCAAGGTCATCGTTACAGAAGTCGATCCGATGAAGGCTCTGGAAGCGGTAATGGACGGTTATGAGGTCATGCCGATGATGGATGCCGCAAAGATCGGCGATTTCTTCTGCACTGTGACCGGCGACATCAACGTTCTGGATAAGCATCACTTTGAAGCGATGAAGGATGGGGCAATCGTCTCAAACTCCGGCCACTTTAATGTGGAAATCAATATCCCGGCCTTGGCTGAAATGGCCAAGGAGAAACGCCTGGTACGTCCGTTTGTGGAGCAATATGAACTGAAGGATGGGCGGGAAATCCACATCCTGGGTGAAGGCCGCCTGATTAACTTGGCTTCGGCTGAAGGCCACCCCGCGAGCGTGATGGACATGTCCTTTGCCAACCAGGCTCTTGGCGCCGAATACATGATAAAGAATGCCGATGCCCTTTCCAAGACGGTATATTCCGTCCCGGAAGTGATCGATAAGGAAATCGCCCGGATAAAGCTTGAAGCGATGGGCGTGAAGCTGGATGTGTTGACCGAGGAACAGGTAAAGTACCTGAATTCCTGGGAAGAGGGCACCTAGAACGCCTGAATCAGTTTGAAGCAAGTTTGGAGGATCTGCAAAGGGCTGGCGCTACGAGGCCAGCCCTTTGCTATTTGGAAATGTCAGACACCTGCCCGTGGGTGATGACGAGCAGGTCCGGGAAGGTAAGGCGAAATACGGCGTTGGGTGTTCCGGCTGCAGCCCAGATCTCTGCATGTTTCGAGAGGTCCCGGTCAATGACTGTTTTCAGGCGCTGGGTATGCCCTACGGGCGGTACGCCGCCAATCACATAGCCGGTTTGGGCGCGAACGAATTCGGCATCGGCGCGCAGGAGATCTTCCCCGACAAGGTGGCCAACTTTCGCTTCGTCGACGCGATTGATACCACTGGCAATGACCAGAATAGCCTGCTGGGATGTGGCACCGCGAAAAATCAGCGATTTGGCGATTTGGGCGACTTCGCAGCCGATGGCCGCGGCGGCGTCAGCTGCAGTGCGAGTGCTCTCGGGGTATTCGGTTACGGTGAAATTAAACCCCAGCGCTTCAACGGCCTGCTGAACTCGCTGGGCGCTGGGCTTGAGTTCAGGGCTCATTGGTCGGTGTTTCTCCCGGGGTTGGGGAGGGCGTTGGGGCCAGGGCTGGGTCGACTTCAATCAGAACAAAGATCAGGTCGCCGAAGGGTTCGCCCTGTGGGGTGTAAGCCTGCCAGCGACTGGCGTAGGTGCCAGCCTGGTCTGGGGCAGTAAAGGTAATCTGGATGTCGGCTTCGGCGGCGGCGCGGGCGGGGAACAGCGTTTGCTCGGTTGCCGCGCCGAGGGCGTTGCCGTCCAGATAGCGGAGGCGGACGCGACTATCCCAGTTACAAGTGCCGTCGTTTCTGACGCGCCAGATTTTCTCAAATATGGCACCGGGAGCGAGCCGAGTGCCATCGGGAATGGTTACGTCATCCACATAGCTCAGCCCATAGGTGCAGGCCGGGGTGGGGGTAACGGGTGGCGGGGTTGGTGAAACCAGTGCGATAGCGGTAGGCTGGCCAGAAAGAGTGGGGGCAATAAAATATACCGGGGTCGGACGCGCAGCCTGCTCTCCGCAGGCGGAGAGCAGGCTGGCAAGTGCAATCAGGAGTAGGAGTAGACTATTCGAGTTCGGCTTCGAGCTCCGACTCTTCTTCCGGGGCAAATTCGCCATCGTCGCCGTCTGATTCGGAGAAACCATTGGAGGGGTGTTTGGCAACATGCGGGGGTGGTGCGCCTTCGGTGAGCAAGTTTTCGCGGATGATGGATTCAACCTGGGCTGCAATTTCGCTGTTGTCACGCAGGAAGTCTTTGGCGTTTTCACGACCCTGGCCGAGGCGCAGGTCTCCAAAGGAGTAGAAAGCGCCACGTTTTTCAACCACATCCATTTCCACAGCCATATCGAGCAGGTCGCCGCTGCGGGAGATGCCCTCATTATACATGATGTCAAATTCCACCGTTCGGAAGGGCGGGGCGACCTTGTTCTTCACCACCCGCACGCGGGTGCGGTTACCAATCACGTCCTGCCCGGTTTTGATACTCTGAATCCGGCGCACATCCATACGGATGCTGGCGTAGAACTTGAGGGCATTGCCGCCGGTGGTCGTCTCCGGGTTGCCAAACATCACGCCCATCTTCTGGCGCAACTGGTTGGTGAAAATCACGCAGGTATTGGTCTGCTTTATTACACCGCTCAATTTGCGCAGGGCCTGGCTCATGAGGCGGGCCTGTACGCCCATTGTGGCGTCGCCCATATCGCCTTCCAGTTCCGAGCGTGGTACGAGGGCTGCGACCGAGTCGACGATGACGAGGTCTACCGCTCCCGAGCGTACCAGTGCTTCAACGATCTCCAGGGCCTGCTCGCCCATGTCTGGCTGCGAGATGAGGAGGTTATCCACATCTACACCCAGGCGGGCAGCGTACTTCGGGTCGAGTGCGTGTTCCATGTCAATGAAGGCCGCGGTGCCGCCCATGCGCTGGCATTCGGCCACCACATGCAGACAAATTGTGGTCTTGCCCGAAGATTCCGGGCCGTAGATTTCAGTCACGCGGCCGCGTGGCAGCCCACCAACCCCCAGGGCGATATCCAGCGAGAGCGCCCCGGTCGGGATGGCTTCTACCAGCATGCTGTGGGCTTCACCGAGTTTCATAATCGAGCCATCCCCAAAACGCTTAACGATATCCCCCAGAGCTTTGTCCAGAGCGGCGCCGCGGGCTTTGTCCGTGCCGGTCTCTGGAGGAGCAAGGTCTTTCTTCTTGGCCATCATAGTTACCTCCAAAATCAAATGGTTTAGAACAGATGTGCTTATTATAGCGCATCTGTTCTATTTGTCAAGAATTTGGGGTGGCCTTTTTGGGGCAGATCAGGGAGTTGGTGAGGGCTGATAATCTGGCAGGGTGGTTGGCATAAAGGGCATTTCTGCCTGAGGATTGAAGCCCCGAAAGCCATAGAAAGTAAAGAAAGAGACTGCGCCCGCTTCTACCCGCATACTGGTGCGGAGAGTGCGACCGACATAGTCGATAGAGAGTTCGTAATTGCCTGCTGGCAGGTCGCTCAAGACCAGGTTCTCATTGTAATAAGGGTCGCGGTTGATGTTTTTGAAGGTGTTATAGGACTGGATGCGCCAGACCTGACGGGTATCCAGGTTTGTGACGCGAACCGTTTGGCCAAATACGGGCTCGCCCCAGGTGGTCATGATCCTTCCGGCCAGTACACCCCAGCCCTGGGGCGGAGCCAGCCAGAGTTCGGGATTAAGCGAACTGTAGAAGTCATTGGCACCGAGGCGGACTTCAAAGTGGAGGTGGGCAGAAGTAGCCAGACCGGTATCTCCGACCTTGCCGATGACTTCGCCCTGGGAGACTTGCTGGCCGCGCACGACATTCACCTCCGAAAGGTGGGCGTAAACGGTGAAGAGCGGCTGCTCGTTGAGGCCAAATTCGTGGGCGATGACCACGGCCTGGCCATAGGGGTCGGTGATGTCTCCAGGGGTGAGCCGGAAAAGGCCCCAATCGGCCCAAATGACCTGACCGGCGGCGGCGGCCAGGACGGCCGAGCCGGTAGGGGCAACGATATCTATGCCGGTATGTGGCAGGCCACTGCCAAAGTTGGTGCCGGTATAGCGGTACACATCCAGCGGCCAGTTAATTTCATTTACTGCCAGTGGGCGAGTGAAGTAGAAATGGTCATTTTCTGTCAGTGCCCATGGCACCGGGTAGGGCGCCGGGCGCCAGGCGGGGTTGGGGATGGGCCGCGGAGTTGGCAGCGGCGAATCGTAGGGGTTGGGTGCGGGAGTTGGGCTGTCTTCCTGCTGGAACGGGGCGGCCAGTACCGGGAGGGTAAGGGCCAGCAGAGACAGCAGCAGTGGGGCAACCGCCAGCCAGGGTAACCGAGCGCGAGGTCGCGGGCTCATGGCTGACTGAAGATTTCTGGTGGGTATATTTCGAGCATGGCCTGCTCCCAGGTCATGCCGGCCGTGACGGCAAAAATATTGTAACGAATGCCGGGGAAGTAAGTGCGCCAAGTGCTCAGCGCGGGTAACCGCTGCCAGCCATACTCAAGTGCCAGGTCGGTAAAATCCACCCAGTAGCCGGAAGGAATATTTTCGTAGGGGGCGCCGCCTTCTTCGTAGGCGGTGGTATCTCCGGAGAAGCGGGCGCGAAAATCCCAGGGGAGTTGCGTGAGGGGCTGGCCCTGGCTACCATCCTGGCTGGCGGTCTTGATGAAGATACGCCAGTAGGTTTGCCCGCCGAAGTCTTCGCGGGCTACCACCATCCAGTTCAGTTCAATCAGGACACTATGGAGCGCAAACGCCCGACCGGTCAGCAGCCAATCATTATCGCGGTAGGGCGGCAGGGGCTGGGTGAGCGGCACGTAGGCATTTTCGAGATCACCCAGGACATCCCACCCGGCGGTTGATTTGAGACGCTCGCGCAACGCATAGAAGGGCTGGGTGGCCAGCTGGTTGAGGGCGGGGTAGGGGGCGCGGATATCGTTGAGGTTGATGGCCGTCTGGCGTTGGGGAATCCCGGTGCCGGGTTGAAGTTCGGCCAGCCAGGGGGCGGTGACGGTGGTATCCGCAATGGTCTGGAGGGTTACTGGCAGGCTGGCGGGGAGGCTCTCCGCACCCCAACTCGCGCCTTTCAGGCGGCCGGGAATCGAAATGGGTGGGAAGATGTAGCGGCCATTGGCGGCCTCGATGAGGGCCAAATAGTTCTGATCGGGGGAGCGTTGCTGCACAATCAGGTATTGACCGGTGGGATCCCAGACGGCACGGTATCCCGGGCCAACATAGCGGGGCGTGAGCGTATCTGCTTCAAAGGCGGAGATGAAAATTGCTTCATGGCCCTCAAAGACCGCGCTCCAGGCCAAGTGGCTGCCATCCGGCGACCAGGAAGGTGCGCCCTGGGGCTTACGGGGATCACGGGTAAGGTTGGTCAGGTAATCGGGTTCGCCAATCCGGCTGATGTGAGCCAGCCAGATGTCGGATTGCCCGGCGCTGGTGGAAACGAAAGCGATGCGTTCGCCATCCGGGTGCCAGGCCGGGCTGTGGTCTGCGCCCGGGCTAAAGGTCAGCTGGATGGCATCGAAGGTACCGTCCAGTGGTTGAATGACAATTTCCAGGCTGCCATTGATGAATTGCTCGTAGGCCAACCACAGGCCGTCGGGCGACCAGACGGGCGCAGACTGGTAGGTCAGGTCATTGGTGAGCTGGCGCAGGTCACCGGAATGCAGATCAAGGAGATAGATTTCCCAATCGCCATCGCGGTTGCTGGCAAAGGCAATTTGGCGGCCATCCGGGCTGAGGGCCGGATGGGCATCGTCCCAATCACCCAGGGTGAGGCGGGTAAAGGGCAGGCGCTCCGGGTGGTAGGCAAAAAGGTGTGTGTAGCCGCCATCGCTGCGGGCCAAGACGACCAGGCCAGGAAGCTCGCCGGGGTAGATGGGTAGAGAGGCGAGTTCAACCGGGACTGAGTCGGGCTCACTTGCCGGGGTCTCGGTCGGGGTAACTGGGGTGGGTTCTGGGGTGGGCGATGAAGTTGCCAGCGTTTGAGTTGGCGGGGTGGCTACCAACTGTAGTCCGCTGGAATTGCGGCCCCAAATAAGCCAGGCGAGTCCAGCCAGCAACGCGAGATTGACTCCGAGAATCAGAGCAACCAGCCAGGGGGATACAGAAAGTTTGCGGGCTGATCGCCTGCGAGCCTTGGATTCGGGCGAATGATTCATAGGGTGCAATTAAAGCATGAAAATTACAAAGGCGTACGGCTGCGGCCAGAGGAGTTGTAAATCAGTCGCTGAACGCTTCGGACGCCTGTTCCTGAAAGCCCATGCGGTAGAGGTTGTAATACAAGCCGCCCTGTTCCAGCAGTTCCAGATGCCGGCCGCGCTCGGCTACCTTACCATTTAGCATCACGAGGATTTGGTCTGCGTTGACGATGGTGGACAGTCGGTGGGCAATAACGACTGCGGTGCGACCGTGCAACAATAAGGCAAGGGCGGCCTGAATCTGTTGTTCGGTCTGAGTGTCTATGCTGCTGGTGGCCTCATCCAGAATCAGGATGCGTGGGTCGGCTAGCAGGGCGCGCGCGAACGAGATAAGCTGGCGCTGTCCTACGGAAAGCAGTGCGCCGCCTTCTTCGACCTGGGAGTCGTAGCCTTCGCGCAGATTGGTGATGAACTCATGGGCGCCAACGGCTTTGGCGGCGGCCTGGACATCCTCGTAGGAGGCCTCCAGATTTCCAAAGTGAATATTGTCATGTATGCTGCCGCTGAATAGAAATGGCTCCTGTAAAACGATACCCATCTGGCGGCGCAGGCTGTTTTGGGTGACAGTGCGGATATCGATGCCATCAATGCGAACGGCACCTTCAGTGGGATCGTAGAAGCGCGAGAGTAATTTGACCAGAGTGGACTTGCCGGCGCCCGTCTCACCGACCAGGGCTATCGTCTGGCCGGCTTGAATTTCGAGCGAGATGTCCTCCAGAACAGGGGTGCTGGGGTCGTCCGAGTAGTGGAAAGAGACGGCATCAAATTTGATGTGGCCTTCAATGGGGGGCAGTTCTTCGGCGGGTTCTGCGTCCTGAATTTCTACCGGGGTGTTCAGGAGTTCGAGGATGCGTTCACCGCCAATCATGGTGGCCTGGAATTGGTCGTACCGGCGGCTAAGTTCTTGAATCGGTTGGAAGAACCGTTCAATATAAAGCACAAATGCGACCAGTACGCCCGGTGTGATATCAGCACTCATCACGGCCGCGCCGCCCAGCCAGACGACGAGAGCAATGGCACCGGTGCTGATGAAGTCGACGGTAGGAAAGAAGATTGAAATCAGGCGGGCGGCATGGAGATTGTTGTTCAAGAGGTAGCGGTTGACTTCGTTGCGGAAGCGGTTGTAATTGTAGGCTTGCCGCGAAAATGCCTGCACGACGCGCACACCATTGATATTTTCGGCCAGGACGCTATTTACCCAGGAATTCCCTGCCCGCACCCGGCGGTAGACCGAGCGCACCTTGTTGCGGAAGATGATGGTGGCAATCACAATTAGCGGGAGCATAGTGAAGGTGTAAAGTGAAAGACGGTAGTTGAGCGCCAGCATGACGAAGACTGTACCTACCAGAGTGAAGAGGCTACGCGCGATGGCAATGATGGCCCAGGTCACGAAGTTGCGAATGGAAGTGACATCATTAATCACGCGGGCAATCAGGCGGCCAACGCTGTATCGGCTGAAAAAACCGAGCGAGAGGTTTTGCAAGTGGTTGAACAGGCGGGCGCGCATATCGTAAATGATGGATTGACCGGCGCGCGCCATGATGTTGAGGCGCAGATAGGTGGCAACCCATTGGACTACCGCAGCAACCAGATACCAGATCACCGCCTGGCCGAGGGCCGGCAGAGAATTTCGAGCAATGCCTTCATCAATGGCGAATTTCACCAGGTAGGGGCCGGCCACGGCGGCGGCCGAGCCAATGACCATCAGGATCAGACTTAGGCCGAATTGCTTGAGATAGGGGCGGGCAAAAGAGTACAGGCCGTGTGAAACCTGCGGGTCAAAGCCACGCGGTGCATCATCGTCATCTTGCTGAACGTACGCAGGAGGGGTGATAGAGGTGGTTGTCATCTATGCATTCGGGGAGGAGTCGAGTTGGCCGATTTCGCGTTTGAACTCGGCGTGCTGGGCAAGTTGGACGTCATGTAGTTGCTTATAGCGCCCATTGAGTTTGAGTAGCTGGTCGTGGGCGCCTTCTTCCACAATCCGTCCTTCGTGCAGCACCAGGATGCGGTCAGCATTTCGCACACTGGAAAGGCGTTGGGCGATGATGAAAGTGGTGCGGGCCTGCATCTGGCTCTTTAGCGCTTGCTGGATGCGGTGCTCGGTTTCGGTATCCACACTGGAAGTGGCATCATCGAGAATCAGGATACGGGGATTCAGGAGCAGGGCGCGGGCAATCGCGATGCGCTGGCGTTGCCCGCCGGAAAGGGTAATGCCGCGTTCGCCTACTACGGTGTCGTAGCCCTGAGGCGTGCGGAGGATGAACTCGTGGGCCTGGGCTGCCCGCGCGGCGGTGATGATGTCCTCCATTTCGGCATGGGGTCGGCCGAGGGCAATGTTTTCGCGAATGGAGGCCGAGAACAGCAGGGAGGTCTGCAGAACGATGCCGATATGTTGCCGGAGGGTGGTGAGGTCTAATAGCCGTACGTCCACGCCATCGATGAGTATCTGGCCCTGAGTGGTATCGTAGAAGCGCGGGATCAGGTTCACCAGCGAGGACTTTCCTGCACCGGTTGAGCCAATGATGCCAATCACCTCATTGGCAGCAATGGCGAGATTGATGTCTGATAGGGCGGGCTCCTCCTCCCCGGCGTATTGGAAGGTCACCTGCTGAAAGGTTACCCCACCTCTGACCTCAGGCAGTGGGGTGGGCTCGGCCGGGGAGCGAATTTCAGGGATATGATCCAAGACTTCGTGGGCACGTTGCAACCCGGCGGCGGCTTCACCGGCAGTATTAACCAGCCAGACCAGTTCCTGCACCGGGGTAGCGAGTAACAGCAGATAGGCGTTAAAGGCAACCAACTGGCCAATTGTTAGGGTGCCGGCCATTACCATTTGACCGCCAAACCAGAGAATTGCGAGGGTGCTGAGGGAGATGAGAAAGACCGAGGTCGGCATGACTTTGGCCCACTCGTCCACCACATACACCCGGGCTTTGAAGAGGTCGTGATTGGCGTGTTTGAACCGGTTGATTTCATAAGGCTCGCGGGCAAAGGCGCGCACGACCTGGGCCCCGGTGACATTTTCCTGCAACCGAGCGGAGAGTTGTCCGAGGGCGTTGTCCACGGCATAGAACATCTGGCTGGAACGGATGCCGAAGTGGGTGGTTTGAATGACCAGCGGAATGACCGGCAGGCTGGCGATGAGGGCCAACCTGGCATCGGTGGTGAACATGAGGGTCAGTGCGCCAACCGCCATAAAGAGCGTTTGCAGCAATTCAATGGCACCAAAGCCAAGGAAATTTTGCACCGTGCTGACATCCTCGATTGAGCGACTGACCAGTTGACCGGTTTGAGCCCGATCGTGGTAAGTAAAAGGCAGATTCTGAATGTGGTTGAAGAGCTGATTGCGAAGGTCGTAGGATGCGTGTAGCGAGACCCATTCAGAAAGGTATCGCTGGACCGCGGCGAGGCCCGCGCGGATTGCACCCAGAGCGAGGATCAGGGCGGCAGAACGTACCAGCAACTGGAGCTGACCAGCCACCAGACCCTCATCGATCACATCGCGGATGATGCCGGGGATTAACAATTGCAATGCGGTGATGGCTGCCAGAGAGAAGACCGCGCCCAGAAGATGCCAGCGATAGGGTCGAATGAGTGGCAGAATTTTAAGGAGATGTTTCATTCTCTTAGCGAAGCAGGGAGCGTGAAGCTGACTTCGTGAGTGGTGATGGTGCGCCCGGTTTCATCCAGAATCTGGGCTACAGGAAGGCCGGTTTCGCCATCCTGCTCGAAGGCATCCAGATTGGTGTAAAACAGGCGCATGCGGGCGGTGTAGGTTCCGGAGGGATGTGGTTCACGCAGGTGCATGGTGAATTCCATCTTATGATCCATGGCTTCCACAACGCTCAACTCGGCCACTTTGCGATTGTCGGCGTTAAGGATGGAAACTTCTACATTGGGCCGTTTTTGAAATGGGGTAATTTCAAAACGAACGGCTACCCGCCGTGGGTCGGGGTAGGGGGCAACTTCCAGGAGCCTGATCTGGAGCTCGTCTGGTGGAAGTGGGATGTCATTGGGGTCGGAGAAGAAGATATCCATGGAGCAGCCTCTTGAGGTCTTGAAAAGCCAGCGCTGAATTATACCGCCTTTAGACGAAGCGGCTTGTCAGTGCGCCGCCTTGAGGCTACAATCAGGGCTCAATCCGGGCATCCGTATGCCCACAGGAGAGATTTGTGATGCCGAAAAAATTTGAGACTCTGGTGATCCATGCTGGGCAGCGCCCTGATCCAACGACTGGCGCGATTATGACGCCAATATACCAAACTTCGACTTATGTGCAGCCAGCGGTTGGGCAGCATAAGGGGTATGAATATTCACGCACCGGTAACCCGACTCGTAAAGCCCTTGAAGACTGCCTGGCGGCGCTGGAAGGCTGTGAATTCGGGCTGGCGTTTGGTTCCGGGATGGCGGCCACCGATACGGTCCTGCGGCTATTGCAAAGTGGCGACCATGTGGTGAGCGGGAACGATGTGTATGGGGGCACGTTTCGGCTGTTTGATAAGGAATTTCGTAAG
The DNA here is from genome assembly GCA_024710875.1 of Anaerolineales bacterium. GTDB lineage: Bacteria > Chloroflexota > Anaerolineae > Anaerolineales > UBA11579 > SCUK01. The sequence continues at coordinate 14,381 of JANJTX010000004.1, forward strand.
TATGGGATTGAATTTGATTATGTGGATACGACCGACGTACGCCAGGTGGAGGCGGCCATTCGCCCACAAACGCGCCTGGTGTGGCTGGAAACTCCGACCAACCCGCTGCTGAATGTCTCCGACATCCGGGCAATTGCTGAAGTGGTGGCCGCCCGACCAAACCGACCCTGGTTGGCGGTAGACAATACTTTTGCGACGCCATATTTGCAGCAACCGCTGGCGCTGGGAGCTGACCTGGTGGTGCACAGTACCACCAAGTATCTGGGTGGCCATTCGGATGCGGTTGGCGGTGCCATCCTCACAAACAATGAAGAATTGCATGCCCGGTTGGCATTCAAGCAAAATGCAATTGGTGCAGTCCCCGGGCCGATGGATAGCTTCCTGGTGTTGCGCGGGGTGAAGACGCTGCCTTTGCGCATGGACCGGCATGCCGAGAATGCGCTGGCAGTCGCCAACTATTTGAGTGATAATCTCAAGGTGGAACGAGTGATTTACCCGTTTCATGAATCTCACCCGCACTACGCGACAGCCCGGCGGCAAATGCGCAATGGAGGCGGGATGGTTTCCTTTACCTTAAAGGGTGGCGCGGCTGCGGCTCTAAAAGTGGCCGAAAGGACAGAAGTGTTTTCACTGGCCGAATCGCTCGGCGGGGTTGAGTCGCTGATAGAAGTGCCGGCTGGCATGACGCACATGTCTACCGCCGATTCGCCGTTGGCGGTGGATGCCGGTCTGGTGCGGTTATCGGTTGGGGTGGAGCACATTGATGACCTGCTGGCTGACCTTGAGCAGGCACTGGGTGGCGTTTAGCCAGGGTTATTCGTCAAACAGCACGGTGGGTTCAACATAGAAGCGGACACCCTTGCGGGCGACGCGCTCCTGAAGCCAGCGGTTTAGGATTTCGTTCTTTTCTTCCAGCGGGCGGTGCGCAGCAAGATCTTCCAGCGGGTAATTCACTCGCAAGGCGCGGGGCGAAACAGAAAAGCGGGTGATGCCCGGGGGAAACAGGTGGCCAGATCCGCAAAGGTCGAAGACCTCCTGTAATTCAAAGGGTGGAAAGACCACCAGCCCAGCCAAATCATGGTAGTTTGCGTCCAGCGCGGTGACCTGGCGCACCCGAGTGCGGTCCAGATGCAGGCGGGCCTTATAGCTGTTAACCAATACATTCAAAGATTGGATGAAGCCGATTACATCTTCGCTGGCCGATGAGGCAGCATGGATTTTATGGTCTGGCGTCTGGATGAGAGCGAGCAGGGTGCGGTTGTGGAGCCGGTGAAAGCCGCTTTCCTCATCCTGTTCTTCTAGCGCAATGCCGTCGAGGGCTTGAATGCCTGCCAGGAATTCCTGGGGGGGCAATCCCCAGCAAACATGGTTCCAGGTCTTAAGGTCAAGGGTTGGGGCATCGTGGGCCACAATTTGGGCCAGCACATGCGGGTAGCCCATGCGCTCCAGGGCGGTGGTGCGATTGGCGCCATCCAGCACCATAAAACGCCCGCTCCCATCAGGGAAGGGGGAGACGATGGGCGGGTTGCGCAGCACGCCGCTGGATTTCAATCGTTCAATCAGTGGGGGGGTGCGCTGGTCGTCGTGCCACTCGTGCACTACAAGTTTGTCCAGGCGGATAACCTGGAGGGTGGGGAACTCTTCGAATAGGGACATGGGAAGTTAGCGGTACATGAAGTCCAGCACGTCAATCTTCGAGAGCAGACCAATCAGGTTCGGCCCATCATTGACGAGGATGACGTTGTGCTCCATGATGGCCGGGATGACATCTCCGAGGTGGGTGTGGGCCGGGAACGATGGCGGCGCCGGTTGGAGGATGTCGGCGATGGTTTCGGCGTTGGAGTGGGTGTGGTCCAGGTCAAGCATGTGTTCCAGCAAGTCCAGTTCGCGCACGAAGCCCTGCACCTGACCGTTAGCATCCAGCACTGGTATTTGCGAGATATCATGCTTCTTCATAGTGGTGATGGCTTCTGCCATGCGGTCGGTGGTGCGGGCGGTGATGAGGTCTTTCATCTGCTTGGCGCTTAAGACTTCGCGCAGGGTGGCATCGTTCCAGTCCGACTCCATGAAGCCGTTTTCACGCATCCAGGTGTCGTCGAAGAGTTTGGAAAGGTAGCGCGAGCCGGAATCAGGCAGGATGACCACCACCAGTCGATCGGGAGGCAAGTTCTCGGCGTAGCGCATGGCACCAGCCAGAGCCGCACCACACGAGCCGCCGGCAAAGATACCTTCTTCCCTGACCAGACGCCGAGTCATGATAAAAGATTCTTTGTCACCCACGCGGACGATGTGGTCTACCACCGAGAGGTCGGTAGTTCCGGGCAGGAAATCTTCGCCAATGCCTTCAACCTTATAGGTGCGGGCCTCGACTCCTGGAGGGAGTGTGCCACCGTTCTCCCAGATTTCCTTGAGGATCGAGCCTTCAACGTCCACGCCAACAATCTGAATGGCCGGGCTTTTTTCTTTCAGGTATTTACCCACCCCGCTGATGGTGCCGCCAGTACCCATGCCGATTACGACATCGGTCACTTTGCCGCCCGTTTGCTTCCAGATTTCCGGGCCGGTGGTCAGGTAATGACTGCGAGGATTTTCCGGGTTGTAGTACTGGTTGGCGAGGATGGCATTGGGGGTCTCGGCCACGATTTGCTTCGCCACGTTGTAATACGACCGAGGGTCTTCCGGGGCCACGGCAGTGGGGGTAATAATGACTTTGGCGCCATAGGCTCGCAACAACTGGATTTTTTCGTTGCTCATTTTGTCTGGCATCACAAACACGGCCTTGTAGCCTTTCAATGCGCAGACGATGGCAAGCCCAACCCCGGTATTGCCAGAGGTGGCTTCTACCACGGTGCCGCCCGGTTGAATGCGGCCACTCTCTTCGGCTTCCTGAATGATGTTGACACCGATACGGTCTTTAACAGAGCCGCCGGGGTTGAAGAACTCCACTTTGGCGTAGATGGGGCAGGGGGCGTGGCGCGCCAGACGGCTTAGCTGAACGAGCGGCGTGTTGCCAATGGTTTCAAGAATTGAATCATAAACGCGTAATTCTTCCGATACGGGCAGGGGGGAGGTGGCCATTCTCTCTTTATCCTTCTTATTGGCGGGATTGAGTTAGCGTACCATGATTTGAAGGCAGCGTCAAAAGCCTTCAGGGGCAGGCGTTGGCGTAGTGTTCTTCTAGGGTGTAGGCAAATGTATGCCCGCCGCGACCATCACAGGCGGCTCGGAAGTAGAAATATTCTGAGGCGGCCGGAAAGGCGATGGCCGCCAGGCTCAAGCGATCCGGGTTGGCGATGGGGCCGGGCGGCAAGCCGGGATATAGATAAGTATTGTAGGGTGAGTCAAAGGCCAGGTCATTATAAGTCAGGGGGTTGGTCCACCAGGAGTTCTGGGCCGCATTGAAGCCAACGGCATATTGCACGGTGGGGTCAGCGTCCAGCTTCATGCCGATGCGATAACGGTTAAGGAAGACGGAAGCGATCAGGGGTTTTTCTTCGTCCAGGATGGCTTCGCGCTCCACGATGGATGCCAATATGACGGCCTGATGAAGTTCCAGCCCGGCAGCCTGATAGGCAGCCCGCAGGTCCGGGGCCAGGGCCGCTTCAAACCCAGCCAAGAGCAGGAGTATCAGGTCGCTGGCCGAAGCGGTGCGCGGCACCTGGTAGACTCCCGGAAAAAAGAAGCCTTCCAGCGAAATGCCGTAGGGTAATTCGCTGGTGAACGCGATCTCCGCTGGGCGATTGTAAGCGGCGGCGATGAACTCTTCAGGTGTGATCGCCAGGCCGGAACTCGGCAGCGAGAAGGCGATTTCTTCCAAGCGCCAGCCGGGGAGTACGCCAAAGGCCACTTCGCCGGGCGTGGCATCCAGCAGCAGGTGGGCAACCTGGACCGGGGTGAGCTGCCCGGAGAGCTGATGGCGGCCGGCCTGCAGGCGGGTATCCAGCCCGGCATAGACCAGGTAGTTCCGGAGGGCAGCCGCGCTGGGAATGATACCGCCCTGTTCCAGCCGTTCCAGAATGCTGGATATTGATTCGGCTGGCTCGATGGTGAATGTGATTTCCGGGCCGCCGGAGACAGCAGGTTGCAGGAGCAGGTCGCGACTGGAGACGAGAGCGTAGGAGAGCCGCAGCTTCTGGGCGAGCCCAAGGGTGGGGGCGGGCGGGCCGAATAGCTCCGCGGCCTGGGCTGGAAAGCTCAGCGAGAGATTGACAAAGAGCATGAGTGAGATGCAAGCGAAAAAGACCAGGCCAATTCCCAGCAGGGCAGGCCACAGAGATGAGTTGGCGCGTTTACTCATGGGCGTGCATCCGGATGGTCTTTCAAGTGGTCGAGATAATCCTGCAGGATGGCGGCAGCAGCCAGATCGTCGATGGGTTTGGCGCGAGTGCGACGACTGGCACCTGCGGCAATGCGCCCGTCGATGGCGGTGCGGGTGCTGAAGTCCTCATTCCATAATTCTACTGGCGTATCAGTCTGGGTGCGGATGGCCGCCGCAAGCCGGGCTGCGCGGCGACCAGAAAGGTTGGGTTTGCTGTCATCTCCCAGTGACTGACCGACCAGAATTCGTTCAACCTGATGATCGCGGGCAAGGGCAGCAATTTCAGCCGCATCCAGTGCACGGGAAGTGTGTGTCAGAATGAGCAAGGGGCGGGCCAGGGTTGCGGTAGGGTCGCTGATGGCAATTCCGTGACGTTTTTCGCCGGGGTCTACTGCGAGGATGCGCATGAGTTCAGGGGTTAATTCGCAGCTGGATTGGCAGCCAGGGTAGCCATGGCCACCAGGTTGGCGACAGGTGGATTTCAACGGGGCTTGCCAGCGGCAGAGTGGCTGACAATTGGCTGGTGGCCGCGGCGGGTGATTTTCCGGATACCTGGCGGGCGACTGCAAGGGGCTCGATATTGGCTTGAAGGTTGCGGGTGAGTCGGACGGGGACCACAAAAACGCCTTCTTCCAGCGGAGTTGGAATATCTAGGGGTGAGATGGTGATGGAGTTGGGAACAGGGTGATAATCTGGCGGGAGCGAGGCATCCAGCACGGTTTGGGCGAAGGCCTGCAACACTTCGGCTGGAATGTAGGCAATTGCAAATTCAGCCCGCAACAGGAGTTCCAGAGTTTGGCCAGGCTCACCGGGGGCTAAGCTATAGGCTTCTTCCAGAATGGAATAGTCTTCGGGGCGGGCGGTGAGGACCAGCGCACCCGGGAATTGTGCCTGGGTTTCAGCGAGCGCTGAGTCCCAAAGTGATTCCAGTAATTGGGCGTAGAGTTCTTCCAAGTCTGATGGGGCGGCGGCCGGGGCGGATTGGGCGCGCCCGCCGGCCAGCGGCTCCGGGTTGGTTACCGACACTGACAGACCGAGGTCGCCTTCCAGTGCGGCCAGGCTATTGGCGGGGAGGTTTCCGGTCGGGCCGGGGCTCGCGGCTTCAATGCTGACTTCGGCCTGGGTGCCTGGCGCTCCGCCGAGTATGAGCTCTTCTAGGGTAAGGAAAGCAGGCGCAGCGGGATCGGTGGGACGGAGACGCGTCCCGGCTGGAATGGTGATTTCCGTGTCGGTCAGATTGGTGAAGAGGGCGGTGCCGCGGGCAGCCTCGAGTGCAATGGCTGCCTGACCCGTTGTGGGCAGGCTCTGGCGGCCTTCAAGGGTTTGGCGGGTTTGGCGATAGGGTGTCTGGCCGCCGAGGTTGAAGGTAAACAGGGTTGAGTCAGCCGTGAGGGTTAGTTCCAGAGACTGGCTGCGGTATTGGGGTTCAAGCGTGATGGTGGCGCGTGGAATGAATATGGAAAGGAGCGTGCCGAAGGCCAGCATGGCGGCAGCGGCTGCCGCTTTTCGCAAGGCCGGGTTGCCGGGTGGGGTTGGAATGCGGGCGCTCCGAGCGCGGCGAATCTCTGCGAGCGGCCGGCCGGGACGTGAAGGTGGTGGAGGCGGGAGGGCGGCGCGTTCCCAGGGCATGTGCTGCGCCAGACGAATGGTGCGGAATACCGGCAGCCCGATGAGGTCAGCGGCGGTATTGACCTGCTGGTCGCGACAGACCAGCGCCAGCCGGGTGCCGATGGTACGGGCGTGCCGCTGTAAGAGGAGCAGATCCAGTTTGCTGTGCAGCGTGGTGCGCGAGTTGGGCCACACGAGCAGAATTCGCTGGCTCTGGCCCCAACTCATTTGGTCGCGAATGGATGCAACGTCGTCCAGGGCATCCAATTGGATTATTTGGGTTTTCATCCGGTCAGTTTGGTCTGGGCCCAGGGCTCGACCCGCGCCAGAGCTTCGGCAAGGCGACTGGCATCCTTGCCGCCCGCCTGAGCAAGGTTGGGCTTGCCGCCGCCACTGCCGCCAACGGGTTCGGCCACGTGTTTGACCAACTCGCCGGCGTGCAGGCCGCGCTTGACCAGGTCTTCCGTAATGGCAGCAATCAGGATGGGCTGTTCGGCTTCGACACTTGCCAATACGACGACCCCGCTGGGGTACCGCTGACGAAAGCGGTCAGTCAGGGCGCGCAGGCCGTCCCGGTCCAGGCCAGGCAGTTCGGCGGCCAGAACGTGGGCACCAGCGATTTCGTGGGCATTGGCAAGGGCGGCGTCAAACCCGGTGGCTGCCTGCTGCTGGCGCAGTTGGGTGAGTTCTTTCTGGGCTGCAGCCAGTTCGGCCAGCAGGGCGCGAGTGCGCTCCTCGGTCTGGGCCGGGGTGGTTTTCAAAACACTGGCGATGGCTTGAATCTGTTCACCGCGTTGGCGGGCAAGGGCATAGGCGGCCCGGCCAGTAATGGCCTCAATCCGCCGCACACCCGCGGCGGCGCTGCCTTCGCTGGTGATGAGAAACAGGCCGACATCGCCGGTTTGGGCGACGTGTGTACCGCCACAGAGTTCATAAGAGAAGCGGATTGGCTCGCCAATTTGGATGGTGCGCACAACTGAGTCGTACTTCTCGCCAAAGAGGGCCTGGGCGCCTTCGGCCTTGGCCTGGTCGAGCGGCTTGCTTTCAATTTTCAGCGGATGGTTTTCAAAGATGCGCTGGTTAACATAGGCTTCAATCGCCGTCAATTGATCTGGAGTCACCGCATCGTTGTGGTTGAAGTCAAATCGCAGGCGGTCGGGCGCGACCAGCGAGCCAGCCTGGCGGGCATGTTCGCCCACAATTTCATGCAGGGCGGCGTGCAGCAGGTGGGTGGCGGTGTGGTTGCGCATGATGTCCTGACGGCGCGCCCGATCTACGGCCACAGTAGCGGGGTCGCCAACTTTGGGCTGGCCCTTGATGACTTTGCCTGAGTGGGTGATGATGCCAGCGGCCGGACGAGAGACCGAATGGATTTCAATCTCCCATTTGGCGCCGTTTGAGCCGGCAATCACTCCGGTGTCCGAAATTTGACCGCCGGACGGGATGTAGAAATTGGTGGCGGGCAGGATGACTTCGACTTCATCACCGGGTTCGACGGTGGTTGTGGGCGCCCCGGCCCGTAACAGGGCGAGCAGTTTGCCCTGCAGCGGCTGGTCGGAATAGGGGTCGTAGACCACTCCGTTGGCGGGCAGCTTCTGGTCTTTCTGAAGTGTCTGCAGCACGGCGTTGAATACTTCGACATCTTCGCCGCCCAGGGCGCCCATGGCCTTGCCGCCGCCAGAAGCGAGGCGGTGCTCCTCCATGGCAGCCTGAAAACCAGCCTCATCCACGTCCAGGCCGCGCTCGCGCGCGACATCCCGGGCCAGTTCAAAGGGCAGACCGTGTGTTGCGTATAGTCGGAAGGCTTCCTGCCCGTCGAGGGTGGTCTTCTTTTGGGCGGCCAGCTCATCTAGCAGGGTTTCAAGGGTGGCCAACCCACCTTCAACGGTGCGCTGAAAGCGCTCTTCTTCGCGATTGAGATTATCCAGAATGGCGGTGCGGTTCTTCACCAGTTCGGGATAGGCTTCGCCGTATTGGTCGATGATGGTAGCGGCGATATAGGCCAGAAATGGTTCGGTGAGGCCGAGCTTGGCGCCAAAGCGGGCGGCGCGGCGGATGACCATGCGGGTAATGTAATTGCGATTGAGGTTGCCGGGGACGACGCCATCGGCTATCAGGAAAGTGGCGGCGCGGGCATGGTCGGCGATGACGCGATAGGGGGTGAAGTTTTCTTCGCGTTGTTCGTCGGTGTGGCGGGCAAGTTCCTGCACATGTTCAATGAGGGGCCAGAACAGGTCGGTGCGATAGTTGGAGGGTTGGTTCTGCAACACGGCCACGATGCGTTCAAAGCCCATACCGGTATCCACGTGGGTGGCGGGCAGGGGCTCCAGCGTTTTGGGGCCGGTGCGGTTGTACTGCATGAATACCAGATTCCAGAGTTCGAGGAAGCGCGGCCCGTCCAGGTCGGGCGTACCATCTTGCAAGTAGGTAACTTCGCCGTGTTCGGGGCCAAGGTCAATGTGAATTTCGCTGTTAGGGCCGCAGGGGCCGGTATCGGCCATTTCCCAGAAGTTGTCTTTCCGGCCAAAGTACAGGATGTGGCTGGGGTCGAGGCCGGGTTGTTCGCGCCAATAGCCGGCGGCTTCATCATCGGTAGGGATTTCGCCCTGTTCGTCGCGGAAGCAGGTGACGTACAGGCGGTCTTTGGGCAAGCCCCAGACTTCGGTGAGTAGTTCCCAGGCCCATTGGATGGCTTCTTTTTTGTAGTAGTCGCCAAAAGACCAGTTGCCGAGCATCTCAAAAAATGTATGGTGAGTGTCATCGAAGCCGACATCTTCAAGGTCGTTGTGCTTGCCCGCCACGCGCAGGCACTTCTGGGAGTTCGCGGCGCGGGTGTAGGCGCGTTTGTCGGTGCCGAGAAAGACATCCTTAAATTGCACCATGCCGGAATTGGTGAAGAGTAGGGTGGCATCGCCGCCCGGAACCAGCGAAGAAGAAGCCACGAAAGTGTGGGCTTTCTTGGTCGTGAAAAACTCGATGTATTGTTTGCGAATGTCATTCGCACTACTGAACTTGGGCATTTACACTCCAAAGATGATACGGGAAGGTCTGGTGTATTATACGCGTTCTAATGAAGGCGGGGAATGGGAAGACCGGGAAGGGAGTGACGGGCGGATTAAGCTGCAGCCGCTTTAAGGCTGCCGACTGAACCCGGCAGATTAATCCGGTTTGCGACCCACTTGGGATAGTCTACAATAGGAAATGATGATGGCAAACGAAACGATTCTGGTAACAGGCGGGGCAGGCTTTATTGGCGCCAACTTGGTGCGATACATGCTGGCCTCATGGCCGAATGCCCGGGTGGTGACACTGGATGCCCTCACGTATGCCGGCCATACCGCTAATCTGGCGGGCTTGGAGGATGGGCGGCACGTTTTTATTCAGGGAGACATCCGCGACCAACCGTTGCTGGTGGGGCTGTTGCGGGAGCATGCGGTGCGGGGGGTGATACACCTGGCGGCTGAGACGCACGTGGACCGCTCAATTGTGGGGCCGGAAGTCTTTGTGCAGAGCAATGTACTGGGAACCTTGCGGTTGCTGGAAGCGGTGCGGGAGGTGGCCCAAGAGCAGCCGGAGCAAATCCGGCGGGTGGTGCATGTATCCACGGATGAAGTGTACGGCACGCTGGGCGCGGAGGACGCGGCTTTCACGCCGCGTTCGCGCTATGCCCCGCGTTCGCCGTACTCGGCTTCCAAGGCGGGCGGCGACCATCTGGCGCGGGCTTATTTTCATACTTATGGACTCCCAATTGTTGTGACGAATTGCAGTAACAATTATGGCCCGTACCAGCACCCGGAAAAACTCATCCCATTGATGATTGGCAACGCGCTGGCGGGTGAACCGCTGCCGCTGTACGGCGATGGCAGACAGGTGCGCGACTGGCTGTATGTAGACGACCATTGTGCCGGGCTGGCGGTGGCGTTGGATCAGGGCCAACCGGGTGAAACCTACCTGTTCGGCGGTGCAAATCAAACTACCAACCTGGAGCTGGTGACCGCCATATGCGACCTGCTGGATGAACTGTTGCCGCGAGCGGATGGCTTTAGGTATGGGGCGTTGATCACCCATGTGGCCGACCGGCCGGGACACGACCGGCGCTATGTGGTGGATGGTGATAAAGCTTGGCAGACACTCGGTTGGCAGCCCAGCCACAATCTAACCGAGGGGCTGCGTAAGACGGTGGCGTGGTACCTGGGTGCGGGGGCCGAATGGTTGGCCGCGCGCCGGGCTGAGCCGGAGTACCAGGACTGGCTGGAGGAAAATTACGACCCGCGCGGCGGGGCAGACCAATGAAGGGCATCCTTCTGGCCGGGGGTACCGGGCGGAGGCTGTATCCGCTGACGGCGGTATTAAGTAAACAATTGCTGCCGGTATTCGACAAGCCAATGGTGTATTACCCGTTGAGCGTGTTGATGCTGGCGGGGATTCGCGAAATCCTGATTATCAGTGATACGGAGAGTTTGCCGCTGTTCCGGCGGCTGTTGGGGGATGGGGCGCGCTGGGGGCTGCGGTTGGAATACGCGGTGCAGGCCCGCCCGGGCGGGTTGCCGGAGGCGTTGCTGGTGGGGCGCGATTTTATTGGGCAGCAGCCGGTATGCCTGATCCTGGGCGACAATTTGTTTTTTGGGCAGGGGCTGCCGGATTTGCTGCGGCGAGCGGCGGCCCTGCAGGACGGCGCGTTGATATTTGGCTACCGGGTAGGTGACCCCAGCCGCTACGGGGTGGTGACACTAGATGCAAAACAGCGGCCATTGAGTCTGGAAGAAAAGCCGCAAGATTCGGTTTCTGATTTTGCCGTGCCGGGGCTGTATTTTTATGACCAGCGGGCGGCGGAGTTGGCGGCCGGGTTGCAGCCCAGCGGGCGGGGCGAACTGGAAATCACCGATCTGAATCGGCTGTATCTGGAAGAGCGCAGGCTGCAGGTAGAACTGCTGGGGCGGGGCATCGCCTGGCTGGATGCCGGAACGCCAGACTCATTGATGCAGGCGGCCAGTTTTGTACAGACGGTCCAGGAGCGGCAGGGGCTGATGATTTCGTGCCCGGAGGAAATCGCCTACCGGATGGGCTTTATCTCGGCGGGTGAGTTGCGCCAGTTGGCAGAGGCGATGGGGGCGAACGACTACCGGACTTATCTGTTACGCTTGCTAAGCCACCCGGATTGAGGGGGATGAGGCAGGTACACAATATAACGGAGAAACAGGGAAACAGCCATCTAAGAGGGGGAGAAAACTTAAACGAATTGGATGAAAATTTGTTATGCCGGCAAAGTTACAAATCTGCAATCTTTCTGACAATTGCGGTCATGAATTTTCAACGAAGGCCGAACGCTGGCGAAGGGTTCTGCCGCCACACTGGAACCAAGAGTTATCCGTCCACAATAATCGAAAGGAGAAATACATGAATCAAGAGATGGAACTCAAGCAGCAAACCTGGCGCGACTCGTTGCGCCACCCGCTGGTGCTGGCGGCAATTATCATTGCCCTCGGCATTGCGCTAGCGGGAATTTTCTACGCCGCGGCCAACGTGGTGCCGGAAACCGGCGCTGGCGATGGCACAGGCACGGTCAGTGGCTACACCATCAGCGCAGTTGCGTGGACTGTGGACGCAGTGAATCCGTCAGAAATGGATTCCGTAACGTTCACCGTAACCCCGACGGCTGGCGCGAGCGCCGCAACCGAAGTATATGCTACGGTTGACGGAGGCACGACCTGGATCACCTGTGCTGGTGGCCCGAGCTGGACCTGCACCTTTGCTGCTGGTGTACTGGTTACAGCGATTGTCGACCTGCAAATCGTCGCGGTCGAGTAAGCTCACTAGCATTAGGAGAGAGCCATGAACAAAGTAACGAAATTTTTACGCCCGCGCAACCTCTTGATTTTTGGTGCGCTGGCATTGCTGGTGCTTTCGGTGTTCGCCTTTGCCGCGGCCAACGTAGTGCCGGAAAGCGGCGCGGGTGATGGCACGGGCACGGTCAGCGGCTACACCATCAGCGCAGTTGCGTGGACCGTGGATGCTGTGAATCCGGAAGAAATGGATTCGGTGACCTTCACCGTCACTCCGACAGCGGGTGCGGGTGCGGCGACGGAAGTGTACGCCACCGTAGACGGCGGCACGACCTGGATCACCTGTGCTGGCGGACCGAGCTGGACCTGCACCTTTGCTGCTGGTGTATTGGTTACAGCGATTGTCGACCTGCAGGTCGTCGCGGTCGAGTAATCTCAAGTAGTGTTAAAAGCCCACACCGGACTGGTTAACTGAATGCTACACCCTCTTCTGCGCATGTTTCGGCCAAAGTTCCTGCTATTGCTGGCTGTATTGGGCATCACTGTTTCGGCAGTGACGGCCTATGCGGCTGCCAATGCAGGGCTGGCGGAGCGCGGGGCGGGAAGTGGCACCGGGACGGTCAGTGGGTACACCATTAGCAATGTCGCATATACGCTGGACGGCGATGCGCCGAACGCGGTCAATCAAGTCGCGTTTAGCGTGTCGCCGTCTGGCGGTGCGCCAGCCGCTGCCCAGGTGTATGTAACGGTAGACGGTGGCACCACCTGGATTGCCTGTGCCGGTGGGCCGCCGAACTGGACCTGCAATCTTGGCGGGGTCGCGGCCAGCACTATTAATGGCAATACCCTGCGGATTGTGACGGTGGAATAACCGATGAACGCGCGCACCAAGTCAATTGTCGCCAGCGTTTTTTCAGCCGTTTTGGGGCTGGCGATGTGGGTGCTATTCGCCCCGGTTGCCCTGGGTGGTTCTACATCCTATGTCATCCTTATCGGCAACAGCATGGAGCCGAAGTTTTTTCGCTATGACCTGGTGATTGTGCGCGCCCAGCCCGAATACCAGATTGGCGACGCCGTGGCGTACGAACACCCGATGATTGGCGGTGTGTTTCACCGCATCATTGGCAAAGAGGGCGACCGCTTTATTTTGCAGGGCGATAACAACGACTTTCTGGATACGCACGAACCTACTAAAGATGAAATTATTGGCAAGTTATGGTTGCATTTTCCCGGCGGCGGCAAGTGGATTAATTTCCTGCGCCAGCCGGTAATGTTTACAGCGCTCACGCTGGGCGTGGGTGTGATGATGGCGGGCTCCCTGATTGGGAAACCGGCGCAGGAAAATCCCAGTTCGAGGCGAAAGAGAACGGAGCAAAGGATGAATCCTCCAAGAGAAGTGATGACCTTTGAACAGCATATCAACGTGGCCGCGCCGGCGGCTACGGTGGCGGCACAACCCGACGGCGCGGAGCGCAAACCCTTCCGCGAACTGGTTACGCGGGCGCCGGAAAATATCGAAAGTTTACCGGCGGCAGTCCAGCGGCGCTTTGTGGAAACCCAACCGAGCGCAGCGCGGGCCATTCCGGCTGGGCCTTTGGAGCAAGTACAAAAAGTGAAGCCGCAGGCCCAGGTGCGCGACAATGCCCTCGAAATGCTGATGGCGGCCGGGGTGGTGGCTGTGGTATTGGTGGTGCTGGCGGTTGTGGCCTTCACCCGACCACTGACAGTAATAGCGAATGTGCCGATGAATTTCACGGAACGGGCCAGCTACACCTATTCAGCCAGCGCGCCGGGCAGCGTCTACGATGGCCCGACCGTCAGCCCGGGAGAACCGGTCTTCCGCCGCTTGACGGATTCGTTTACGGTTGGGTTGGCCTATAACCTGGCCTCGCCGGATGCTACCGACGTACGCGGCATCTACCGCATGGTGGTGGAAGTTGCGGACATCAGCGGTTGGAAGCGCACTGTCGAAATTCTGCCGGACACCTATTTTGATGGCCGGAGTTTTACGGCGGAAGGCACCATTCGATTTGATGATATTCAGAAGCACATTGACCGCCTGGAGACGGAAACCGGGCTGATGCGCCAGGAATTTATGATGACGGTGCGCACCGAGGTAACTGTGTTGGGTAAGTTAAACGGCGTAACCTTCGAGAATGTCTATGCTCCTGAATTGATGTTCGGTTTTGATGATTTGCAGGTCCAGTTAGTGCAACCGACCAATGGGCCGGCGAACGTGTTTGAACAAGTCAATATTGGTTCAGTGCCGCAAGAGGTAGAGCAGGATAATGTAATTTCGATTGTGGGGCTGAAGCTGCCGGTCAAGACTGCCCGGGTCGTGGCGGTGATCGGCCTGAATGTGATGGTACTGGTGATTGGCTACCTGGGTTCGCAGGTGTACCGGGCCTTCCGGCGCGGCGAGGCGGCCCAGGTGGAAGTGCTGTATGGCCCGATGCTGGTGACCGTGCAGGACGATGTGCTGCCGCGCCGCCGGCCGGTGCGGGTGAGCAGCATCCACGAGCTGGCCAAAATCGCTGAACGCGACCAGTGCATGATTTACCACATGCAATTGGGCGAAACGCATCGCTACCTGGTGCAGTCGCCGGTGACGCCAGAAATCACCTATGTGTATGAAATTCAGATTATTGGCGAAGGTGGCGTGTGAAACTGCGCGGTTTGCGACTGCCGGTACTGCCCCGGCGTTGGCTGTGGATAGGGCTCGGTCTGCTGGTGATAGCCGCAGGCGTGACGACTGCGATTACCGCCGCCAATACGGTGCCCGAAAGTGGCGCGGATGTAAATGATCTGGCAATTACCGCCAATGCTTTGAAACCAGCGCAATGCGCCGGCCTGACGCTCACGAATCTAGTCACTGGGTCGGGCAATATTAACGGGACGGCCGGCAATGACCTGATACTGGGTAGTAATGGCGCCGATGTGATTGATGGTCTCGGGGGCGATGACTGCATTGTGGGCGGCGGGGGGGACGATACGATAGATGGCGGCGCGGATACAGATGTTTGTATTGGCGGGGCCGGCACCAATGGCTTCGCTAATTGCGAAACCGTTCATGACCCGTAATCCCAATTAGCCCAGAATCACACCCTCCAACTTCAGCAATTCAATTTTGCGCTGGCTGCCAAGCGCGCCGCCGTAGCCGCCCAACGTTCCATCTGAACTGATGACCCGATGGCAGGGCAGGACGATGGGTATGGGGTTATGGCGCAGAGCCTGCCCCACCGCCCGAAAAGCGCGCGGCTTGCCGACCCGCTGGGCGATCTCGGCATAGGTGGCAACCTGGCCGCGCGGCACCGCCCGCGCCGCCAACAGCACGCTACGCTGGAAGGGCGTCAGGGCGCGCAAGTCCACTGGCAGGTCTAACCGGGTGCGCTCGCCGCGCAAGTATTCGGCCACCGCCGTAAGGTAACTCGAAATCTGCTCTGGAGCGTAAAGCGGGCGAAAGCGTCCTTTTTGCGACAGATCGATTTTTAGGCCCTCTTCCTCGATGTCAAAGTCCACTCGAAAGAGGCCCTCGGCGCTGGCGGCTACCCAGACTTCGCCGATGCGGGTATTGGCAATGCGCCCGTAATGGATGATGGGCGGCAGGCTGGCGGCCAGACGCTGGTTGAGGCGCGCGAGGGCAACCTGGGTTGCATGGGCTTCTGGCCCGGCTTCCAGAAACTGCGCTACCCGGTCAGGTAGATTCAAGTCTTTTTCAAACTCAGACATGTTCTTGCTCCTGGGGTGAGAACTGCGCCCGCAACTTACGGGTAGCCTGATAAACATTGGCACGCACGCTTTCTTCGGTGGCGTTCAGGGCGGCGGCGGCTTCGGGGTAGGTCAGACCCTGAAAGCGGGTGAGTATCAGCGCGGCGCGCTGCTTTTCGGGCAGGGCCAGCACGGCGGCGCGGATTTCATTGTTTTCCAGGCGGCGCTCTACGGCTTCGGCGGGGCTGTCGCCCCGGCTGGCGAGTTCATCGTGCAATTCAGCGGTGGGACGATTGTGACGCAGATAGGTGCGGGCGGTATTGGTGGCAATCCGGTACAGCCAGGCCCGCAGGTGCTGGCTGTGCGTCAGGCGCGGGTAGGCGCGATAGGCGCGCAGGAAAGTTTCCTGCAGACAGTCCTCGGCATCCTGGTTGCTTTGCAGCACACGCCACAGGTAGGCAAACAATTCGCGGCTGTGGGTCGCCACCAGGCTCTCAAACTCCGGGAGTTGGTCAGGCATGATAACTAGTATAACCAGCAGAATTGGGATTTGTGAAATTGGCTGGGATATAATCCGGCGAGACTACTTTTTTGGGAGTTGGAATGAACCTACGGTATCTGTACTTTGCGGCATTCTCAAGCGGGATGGTGACTCTGGCGGTGGAACTGGCCTGCGCGCGCCTGTTAGGGGCCCACTTTGGCACGACCAACCTGATGTGGGCCAGTATTATCGGGTTGATTCTGATTTACTTGAGCGTTGGCTATTATTACGGCGGGCGCTATGCCGACCGCTGGCCGCAACCCGAAAAATTTTACGGCCTGATGTTGCTGGGCGGCTTCAGCGTGGGGCTGGTGCCGTTGGTGGCGCAGCCGGTTTTGCGGGCGGCTTCCAATGCCTTTGACCAGTTGCAGATGGGGTTCCTGCTGGGTTCGTTTCTTTCTGTCTTGGTGCTGATGGTGGTGCCGATTTTATTGCTGGGGGCGGTTTCGCCCTTTGCGTTGAAGCTGGCCTTTGACCGGGCCGAAAGCGCCGGGCAACTGGCTGGTCGTATGAGCGCGATCGGTACGATGGGGGCGTTTGTGGGGACTTTTCTGCCGGACCTGTTGCTGATTCCCCTGCTGGGGACGGCGCGCACCTTTCTGGCTTTGAGCCTGTACCTGATGCTGGTAGCCCTGTTGGGGTACTTCCGGATTGGCGCAGCCCGCCGCCACCTGGCCGGGTTGATCTTGCCGGCTTTGATACTGGCGGTATTTGTGTATCTTGGGACGCAGCCCATTAAGGCCTCGGAGGGCATGGTATTTGAAACCGAATCTTCCTATAACTATATTCAGGTGTTGGAGCAGGATGGTTATACCCTGCTGCGCCTGAATGAAGGGCAGGGCATTCATTCAATCTATCATCCAACCGACCTGGATTATGACGGCCCGTGGGAGCAGTTTCTGGCCGGGCCGTTTTTTAACCCTGCGCCGGTCGCATTGCAGGATGTGGAGCGGATTGCGATTGTGGGGCTGGCGGGGGGGACGGTGGCGCGGCAGGCAACTGAGATTTTTGGGCCGGTGCCGATTGATGGATATGAAATTGACGCCCAAATCATAGAAGTGGGACGCACCTATTTTGGAATGACGATGCCGAATTTAAACGCGCTAGCACAGGATGGCCGCTGGGGGTTGCGCACCAGCCACGAAAAATATTCGCTAATTGCGGTAGATGCCTACCGCCCGCCGTATATCCCGTGGCACCTGACCACACAGGAGTTCTTCCAATTAACCGCCGATCGCCTGACCGATGATGGTGTACTGGTGATAAATGTGGGTCGCGCTCCGGGAGATCGCCGGCTGATCGATGTGCTGGTAACTACTTTAAGCACAGTGTATCCTTCGGTGCATGTGATGGATATTCCTTCAACCTTTAACTCGATGGTGTACGCAACCAAGCAGCCGACCAGTTTTGACAATCTGGCTACAAACCTGAACTTACTGGCACTGGAAGGGGATACCCATCCATTGTTGCTGGAGGCAATTCTCAATGTGCTGACCTACCGCCAACCGTTGCCTGCGCCCAGTCTGGTACTGACCGATGACCACGCCCCCGTGGAGTGGATTATCAATAGTATGGTATTGCGGTTCATCTTATCCGGGGATTATCAGGAGTTGCAATGAAAGTCGCTGTTGGAGTTGTTGACTGGTTGGTCACGCTGCTGGTTCCGCTGGCGCTGGTATTGACGGCCTTGCGGGTACTGCTCACCCCGGGCTTTGTACAATTGGAGTACCGAACCCCAGGTTTTCCCGAAGACCCCTATGGGTTCACGCTGGCAGACCGGCTAACC
Source organism: Anaerolineales bacterium (assembly GCA_024710875.1). Taxonomy (GTDB): domain Bacteria; phylum Chloroflexota; class Anaerolineae; order Anaerolineales; family UBA11579; genus SCUK01. The sequence continues at coordinate 32,125 of JANJTX010000004.1, forward strand.
TGGGCGCCGCTGGCATTGGAATATCTGCTGAACGATGCCGGCCTGGAATTTCTGGGCGACCTGGAGTTTGAGCCGGGCGTCCCGGTCTTTAATGAACGTGAACTGGCGCACATGTTGGATGTGAAGGTGCTGGTACAGATGGCATTGAAAGTTTGGTGGGGCGTGCTGGCTCTGCTGGCACTGCTTGGCGCTGCATTCTGGCGACTGGGCCGGATGGTTGATGTCGCCCGGGCGCTGGCCCGCGGAGGTCAACTGACGATTCTGCTGATGATGGCCCTGCTGTTGTATCTGGGTCTGAACTTTAATCAACTTTTCGTGGACTTTCACAGCCTGTTCTTTGAAGGGGATAGCTGGTTGTTTGCTTATTCGGATACGCTGATTCGGTTGTTCCCAATTCGTTTCTGGCGGGATGCTTTCCTGGCAGTGGCCGGACTGACGCTGGCGGGTGCCGCCGGGTTGGTGTGGCTGGGGCGACGACTACCGGCTCATTAGATTAAATCGAAACCACCAACTGGAGGCGACAGCTGGTGGTTTTTTCGATGCCGGGACTTGCGCCCCGGCCCGCGGCAGCCCCCGTAAGGGGCTCCCGCCGGCCGGCCGGGCATGGGGGCTGTGAAATCAATCTTTAATCTGGGTGGGGGGGTCCTCGAAACTTAAGGTCTGCAGTGGGCCCGTGCGATCCATGGCTTTGGACATCATACGCGGGGCATCCTGAACGAACTTAATCTGTACCCCGGCCAGTGAAATCGTGTCACCAGAGTAAAGGACGCTCTTGGTAATGCGCTGCTCGTTGACGAAAGTTCCGCCGGTGGAATTCAGATCCAGCAGGACGAACTGCCCATTCATCATGCGTAGCTGAGCATGGGTGCGGGAGATGCGTGAGTCCTGGATCACGACATGGTTATCCAGCTTGCGGCCAATATTTACGATCTCCCGTTCCAGCGGGAAGACCTGGCTGTTCACAATCAGGTAAGCGCTGTTTTGCATGGCTTTGCTTCTGTCTTTCGCCTCGATTATCAAAACCTGCCACGTTAATAGCAAAAGAGTGGCACATCTAGTGTGCCACTCTTTTAACTAACCGGCGTTTCAGAACCGTAACAGGAACGTTGCGCTATTGGGCAAGATTGTCAGGCGCCGAACTTGTTGAGCCGTCCGGCATGCGCGAGGGCCAGGGGCATGACTTCGGTGGCGTGAATTGTACCCAGCCCACCCCGGGAACAGGCGCGCTCGCCAAAGCCGGTTTGGGCATCGGGCAGGCCGCGCTGGCGTGACCAGAGCAAGAGTGGCACAGGGTGCCAGGAGTGGGCACGCATGGCGGCGGGGGTACTATGGTCGCCAGTAATGATGAGCACATCCGGCTGGAGGTCCATTAGGGTTGGAAGGGCGGCATCAACGGTGCTAATGATTGCGGCCTTCCCTTCAAAGTCGCCGTCTTCGCCTTTGCTATCGGTTTTCTTGATGTGTACGAAAAAGAAGTCATGGTCGTCCCAGGCGCTGGCGACGGCCGCGAATTCATCGGCCGGGGTATCACCAGAAAATTCATGAACCTGCATGCCAACCAGTTCGGCCACGCCGCGATACATGGGATAAACCGCCACGCAGGCTGCTCGCAAACCATAAACTTCCGGGTATTTGGGCAGGCCGGGGTCAGTTCCGAAGCCGCGCAAGGTAAGGCCATTGGCTTTGGGTTGATTGGCAAGTAGTTTTTGGGCGGCGTCTACCCATTGCTGGTAGAGTCCGGCCGCTCGGTCTGCCGCGGGCTGGTTGGCGGTAACCAGCAGGGGCGGCCGCCCGGTTTGCTGGGGATCGGTGTCCGGGATGTCGGCATGCAGTCCGGCGCCGCGCATGACGACCGCGAAGCGGTATTCCTTGAGTGGGCGCACCTCGATTTCGACCTCGGGTAGGTGGATGGTCTGTAACAGGTCCACGAGTGGGGCGGCCTCGGCGGTACTGATCCGGCCGGCGCGGCGGTCGGTGATGTTGCCGCTGGCATCCAGGGTGCAGAAATTGCCCCGCACCGCAACATCCCCGGGGTTGACCTTCAAGCCAACACCGGTGGCTTCCAGCACGCCGCGCCCCACGTCATAGGTCAGTGGATCATAGCCAAACAGGGAGAGGTGGGCTGGCCCGGAGCCGGGGGTGATACCGGACCGAATGGGAATGGTCTGTCCGAGAACGCCTTCGACCGCGAGCCGGTCCATGGTTGGCGTGGCGGCATACTCCAGCTCAGTGGGTCCGCCGGGGGTAATCGGGAGGCCGCCCAGGCCATCCAGCACCAGCAGGATGATCTTTGTGTTGGCGGCGTTAAGTAAAGGGCGCAGGTAATCGGCGGGCATGGTCAGTCCTTATCGGGCAGGCCACCAGGGGAGGCCTGGTCTCAGCGGATTGCCTGTTCGGTTTCACGGTCGAAAATGTGCATGTTCGCCAGATTGAAGGCCAGTTGCACATTTTCATCGAGGGCATAGCGAGAGCGGGGGTCAACCCGGGCGACATAGCTGTGCTTGCCCGCGGTGAGGTAGACAAAGACTTCATTGCCCATCAATTCGGTTACATCCACCTTGGATTCTACCCGGGCGGGGATAATGTCTGGTGGGGTGAACTCCGGGTTGTGAATGTCTTCTGGGCGGATGCCGAAGGTGACGGCCTTGCCGGCGTGCGGCAAATAGACGGCCGCGCGATCCTTCGGAATTTGGATACTGAATTCGCCTGCGTCTATGTAGAGCGCGTCGTTGTCTTTTACCAGGCGGGCATCAAAGAAGTTCATGGCCGGAGAACCGATGAAGCCAGCTACAAACTTGTTGTTGGGATGGTCGTACAGGTTCTGGGGTGAGTCGATTTGTTGCAGCAGGCCAGCATTCATGACGGCAATGCGGGTGGCCATGGTCATGGCTTCGACCTGGTCGTGTGTGACGTAAATGAAAGTGGTCTGGAGCTCTTTGTGGAGTTTGCTGATTTCCGCGCGGGTTTGCACGCGCAGCTTGGCGTCCAAATTGGACAGCGGCTCATCGAGCAGAAAGACATTGGGCTCGCGGACGATGGCGCGCCCTACGGCCACCCGTTGGCGCTGACCACCTGAAAGCTGGCGTGGCTTGCGTTTGAGCAGGGGCTCGATGCCGAGAATGTCGGCGGCCTTGTTTACCCGGCGGGCAATTTCGGCTTTGTCCATTTTGCGCAACTTCAGACCAAAAGCCATGTTGTCGTAGACTGACATGTGGGGGTAAAGGGCGTAGGATTGAAAGACCATAGCAATATCCCGGTCTTTGGGCGCAACGTCATTGACCACTCGGTCGCCGATGCGTATCTGCCCCTCGCTGATCTCTTCCAGCCCGGCCAGCAGCCGCAGGGCGGTGGACTTGCCGCAGCCGGATGGGCCCACCAGCACCAGGAATTCCTTGTCCTCGACATGAATGTCCAGGTCATTCACAGCGATGACATCCCCAAAACGCTTGTACACATGTTCGTAAGTTACGCTTGCCATAGTCTTTCAAACCTCCAATCGTCACAAATATAGTAACTGGATTATACGGCAGTTTATGAGCGCGTGCGGTGCCTGGGCATCGCGCAGGCAGATGGCTTGCCGATTCGGGCGGGCGCGCATAGAATCGACCTATGCCTTCCTCGCCCAACTCAAAAGTCAGCCCTATCCGCCGTCAGTACCTGGATATCAAACGCCAGCACCCGGAACAGATTTTGTTCTTTCGTCTGGGCGATTTCTACGAGACTTTTGATGAAGATGCCGAGTTGGTGGCGCGCGAACTGGACATCGTACTGACCTCGCGTAATGTGGCAAAAGATGTGCGAGTGCCGATGGCCGGCATACCCTACCATGCCATGGAGAACTACCTGGCGCGGCTCATAGAGCGCGGCCACCATGTTGCGATCTGCGAGCAAGTGGGGCGCGAGCCAGTGGATGGGCTGATGCCCCGCGCAGTGGTGCGCATTGTTACCCCCGGAACGGTAGTTGAGCCGAGCTTGCTACCCGGAGACCGTAACAATTACCTGGTGGCGGTCGTGGTCGAGGGGGCGCGTGCCGGAGTGGCGTTTGCGGATATCACGACAGGGGAGTTTGCGACGACTGAAATTCACAGCGAGAAGAATATTCTGGGTACTTTGAGGGCAGAGTTGAATCGTTTGCAACCGGCAGAAGTGCTGGTGCCGGAAGGTTTTCCAGGCCTGGCCGATAATGGATTACCCGGCTTTCTTACAGCGATACCGGCCTGGAAATTTGAAGCCGGACGGGCACAGGATGCCCTGCTGACCAACTTCAAGGTGGCTTCGCTGGATGGTTACGGATTGCGTGAGCTGCCGCTGGCCGTCCGGGCGGCGGGAGGTGTGCTGCAATACCTGAAGGAAACGCAGCCGGGGGCGCTTAATTTGCTGACGGTTGTCAGCACCTATTCGCTGGATGAATTTATGACGCTGGACGCCAGCACGCGCCGCAATCTGGAATTGACGGAGACGCTGCGAGAACGGCGTCTGAAGGGCTCGCTGCTGGGGGTGCTGGACAAGACGGTAACCCCGATGGGGGCCCGGCTTTTACAGCAGTGGGTGAGCCGACCGTTGCTGGATGTGGAGCAAATTGGGTCCCGTCAGGAAGGCGTGGCCTTCTTCTATGAGGATGGTCTGCTACGAGCTGAACTGCGGCAGGCATTAAAACCACTGGGCGACCTGGAGCGACTGGTGAACCGGGTGTTGGGTGCAACCGCGCTGCCACGCGATCTGGTAGCGATTCGAGCAACGTTGCAACGCTTGCCGCAGGTGCTGGGATTGCTGCCGACTGATGAAGTAGTGACGCAACGCATGCTGGCAAATTGCACCGATTGTGCCGGTGAATTGGGATTGCTCCAACAGGCTCTGGCCGATGAACCACCCGCGACGTTGCAGACGGCGGGCGTGTTCCGGCCGGGTTATTCGGATGAGCTGGATGGGGTGGTGCAGTCTTCCGAGCATGCTCGTGAATGGATTGGCAGCCTGGAAGGAAAAGAGCGCGCCCGCTCGGGGATTAAATCTTTGAAGGTGGGCTACAACAAGGTCTTTGGCTATTACATTGAAGTGACTCGCTCCAACACCGATAGTGTGCCCGAAAACTACATCCGCAAGCAGACCCTGGTCAATGCCGAGCGGTACATCACCCCGGAGTTGAAGGACTACGAAAATCTGGTCCTTAATGCCGACGAGCGGATCCGTGAGATTGAGGCGCGCTTGTTTGAAGAGCTCTGTGGGCGGTTGGCTGGTTCGGCGACCAAATTGCTGGGAACCGCCCGGACCCTGGCAATGATTGATGCGCTGGCAGCGCTGGCAGAAGTAGCGGCTTTTGAGGGGTATGTGCGCCCGGAAGTGGTCAAAGAGGATGTATTGGCGATAACAGAAGGGCGGCACCCGGTGGTGGAGCGCAGTCTGGCTTCCGGCGAGCGTTATGTCCCCAATGATGTGCAGTTTGAGGCGGATGAACGGGTGCGGATTATTACCGGGCCAAATATGAGTGGCAAATCCACCTATCTGCGGCAAGTGGCCCTGATTGTGCTGATGGCACAGATTGGCAGCTTTGTGCCTGCCCGCCAGGCTCGTATTGGCCTGGTGGACCGAATTTTTACCCGGATTGGGGCGCAGGATGAAATCCATGCCGGCCAGTCAACTTTCATGGTCGAAATGGTTGAGGTGTCTAATATCCTGCACCATGCCACCCCGCGCAGCCTGCTGGTATTGGATGAAGTGGGACGCGGAACGAGTACCTATGATGGATTATCGATTGCCTGGGCAGTTGTGGAGTACATCCACAACCAGCCAGGACTGAAATCCAAAACCTTGTTTGCCACGCACTACCACGAGCTGACCCGGCTGGCCGAGATATTGCCTGGGGTGCGGAACTATAATGTGGCGGTAAGCGATGAGGGTGGGCGGATAGTGTTTCTGCACAAGATTGTGGCTGGCGGTGCAGACCGGTCTTATGGCATTCATGTGGGTCAACTGGCTGGCCTGCCCCCGGCGGTGGTGAAACGGGCTGAGGCGCTGTTGCGGGAGTTAGAGACCACATCTGGCAACGCCGCTAAGATAGATGCTGGGGTGGCAAGTCAGTTGCCATTGTTTGCTGAATCCCCGCCGTTTTTGGCTGAATTGCGCGATGTAGATTTGGACGCATTGAGTCCATTGGACGCGCTGATGCTCATGAGCCGCTGGAAGAAAGAATACGGCGATTCTGAATAGCGATAATCGGGCGCCCGGGGAGTTTTCCGGACGCCCGTATGCTAACCTAACTGGGATTTGATGCGCTGGGCGGTTTCTACAAAGCCTGCCAGTCTTTCGCGCTCGCGGGCGATAACCTCTGGCGGGGCTTTGCTGGCAAACTCGCTGGAGAGCAGCTTTTGTAAGCGATCAATTTGAGATTGCGTTTCAGCAAGTTCTTTATGCAGCCGTTGTTCTTCTTCGGCCGGGTCAACCAGCTCTGCCAGTGGCAGGTAGATTTCCAGGGGGCCGACCACCAGGGCGATATGACCCTCGGGTTTTTCTGTGCCGCCGCGCAAGGCTTGTGTTTCGTGGGGGTCCAGATGAGCCAGAGCGGCCAGAACCGGCAATTGTGCTTCCACCAGTGCGTGCTTTTCACCTGTGTGCAGAATTGCGGAGAGCTTAAGTCCGGGTTTGACTTGTTTTTCGGCCCGCAAATTGCGGATGGAACGGATGGCTTCGGTGACGAGGGTGAAATCGGCGACGATGCTGTCTTCCTGCGGGGTCGGCTTGGGGGCGCTGGGCCAGGTGGCGCGAATCAATGCCGCTTCCCATTCCTGGCCGGTGCAGGGGGCATAACCGTGGGCTTGGGCCGCCGTGCGCAGGTGTTGCCATAGCTCTTCAGTGATGAAGGGCGTGTAGGGGTGCAACAACCGCAGGCAGGTGTCCAGCGCGGTGACCAGACTCTGGGCAGTGGCGCGGGCACGGTCGCCACCTTCGGCGGCCTGAAGTTTGGCAATTTCCAGATACCAGTCCGCAAATTCACTCCAGAAGAACTCGTAAATCTGGCGGCCGCCTTCACCGTATTGGTGAGTGCTAAACAGGCGCTCTACATCGCGGATGACCTGGGCAAGGCGGGTGTGGACCCAGGCATCTGCCAGGGTAGGAGGGATTTCCTGACCCTTCTTTGGGGCTTGTTCCAGAAGACCGAGAATCAGGCGGCCGGCGTTCCAAACCTTGTTGGCGAAGTTGCGGTTGGCTTCCACTTTCTTGACGCTCAAATTCATATCTTTACCGGGGGTGGAGCCCACCAGGAGGGTGAAGCGCAGAGCATCCGTACCCATTTCATCCATGACAAGTAGCGGGTCAATCACATTGCCGAGGGTCTTGCTCATTTTGCGGCCCTGCTCATCGCGGATGATGCCGTGCAGGTAAACGGTATCGAAAGGTACCTGGCCGGTAAATTCCAGGCCCATCATGATCATGCGGGCAACCCAGAAGAACAGGATGTCGTATCCGGTTTCCAGGACCGAGGTGGGGTAGAAATACTTAAGGTCGGCGGTTTCTTCCGGCCATCCGAGGGTGGAGAATGGCCATAGGCCGGAGGAGAACCAGGTGTCGAGCACATCCGGGTCTTGCTCCAGCTCGACCGGATGGCCGTAATGCAACTTGGCCTGGGCGCGGGCTTCGGCCTCGGTGCGGGCACAGAATTGCTGCCCATCTGGCGCGTACCAGACCGGGATGCGGTGTCCCCACCAGAGTTGGCGTGAAATGCACCAATCCTGGATGTTTTCCAGCCAGTTGTAGTACACCTTTTCAAAGTGGTCGGGGACGATGCGAATGTCGCCCTGGCGAACGGCGGCG